>JACCUF010000135.1 GCA_013811975.1 Geodermatophilaceae bacterium
CCAAGGAGTACGAGATCGAGCGGCTGATGCGCGAGGCGCCGTTCCTGTTGATCGGTGAGGGCACCAGCGAGATCCAGAAGATGATCATCAGCCGCGGGTTGCTCAAGGAGTACCGGAAGAAGAAGTAGGGATCGGGAACCGAGCGTCCGCAGATGCTCAACGACGGGTCGGTTGGAAGCGAACCGGCATCCGCTTGATACCCAGGATGAAGTTCGACTGGATCCGCTCCACCGCGCCCGCGAGTTCCATCTCGGGCATCCGGTTGAGGACTTCGGAGAGGGTATGGGTGATCTGCAGCCGGGCGAAGCCGGCGCCGAGGCAGATGTGCGGACCGAACCCGAACGAGACATGGTTGTTGGGCGTCCGCGTGATGTCGAAGCGATCCGGGTCGGCGAAGACCTCTGGATCGCGGTTGGCGGCCGGATAGAAGACGACCACCTTGTCGCCTCTGTTGATCCGTGCCCCGCGCAGCTCCACATCCTCGGTCGCGGTACGGCGGAAGTGCACGACCGGTGGGCAGTAGCGCAGGACCTCCTCGACGGCACCAGGTAGCCGGCTCGGGTCCTCGACCAGGCGCCGGCGCTGGTCCGGATGCTGGATGAATGCGAGCACGCCTGCAGGGATGGCACTGCGCGTCGTGTCATTGCCTGCCACGGAGAGGAGAAAGAAGAACAGCTCGAACTCTTCGTCGGACAGCGGGCGGCCGTCGACCTCGGCGTGCACCAGCGTCGTAATGAGATCATCGGCGGGGTTGGCTCGCTTGAACTCGGCGAGCTGGTGCGCGTAGTCAAACATGTCTTGCAGAGCGGCTCTGCTGCGCGGGTTCACCGGAGGCCGAGCCGGCTGCGCTCCGGTGGAAGTCGAGCCCAGTTCCTCGTCCTGGTAGCCGATCACCCGGTTGGCCCACATGAACAACAGATGCCGGTCGCTCTCGGGGACGCCCATGATCTCGGCCAGCGTGACCAGCGGCAGCTCGTCAGCGATGTCCTGCGCGAAGTCGCATTCTCCTCGCTCGCACACGGCGTCGACCAGCACTTTCGCACGTGTCCTGATCATCTCCGTGAAGTGCCGGATCCGAGCCGGGGTGAACGCCTTGCTCACCGTCTTACGTAGCCGGTTGTGCACCGGCGGGTCCATGTTGAGCATCATCTGGCGGGTGAAGTCGAGATCCTCCGGCGCAGGGTCGCGCAACTGGGTGCAGCCCAGCCAGGCGGAGTAGGTCCCGGGCGTACGGCTGACGTGTTGCACGTCGTCATAGCGGGTCACCGCCCAAAAACCCGGCCCGGCTGGCCATCCGAGTACGGCCGGTTCCTCGTGCCAGGAGACCGGTGCCTCTGCTCGCAGGCGCGCATAGACGTCGTAGGGCGCACCTTGCGCGTACGCCCGGGGATCGAAGAGGTCCCCCAGAGGATCGGTCTGTGTCGTTGTGGTGGTCATCCCAGCTTCCCCAGGTAGGCGGAGTGAACTCTCGGGTCTTCGCGCAAAGTCTCGATGGATCCCTCGACCACGACTTCGCCACGGTCGAGCACGTAGCCGCGGGCCGCGACCCGGAAGGCAGCGGCGGCATTCTGCTCCACAAGGACGAGAGTCGAGCCTGCCTCTGCCAGCGCGACGAGCTTGTCGACCACCTCGCGCACGGCCAGCGGTGCAAGGCCCAGCGAGGGCTCATCGAGGAGCAGGACTTTCGGCCGGCTCATGAGCGCGCGTCCGATGGCGAGCATCTGCTGCTGGCCACCGGACAAGGTGCCGGCCAGCTGCTGGCCACGCTCGCCGAGAATCGGGAACAGTGCCACCACTTTGTCGATGTCCTCGGTGATCCCGCTCTGCCGGCGCCTCCCGTAGGCGCCGAGCAGGAGGTTGTCTCGCACAGACAGGTCCGGAAAGACCTGGCGGCCTTCAGGAACCAGCGCGATCCCCGCTCGGGCTCGCCGCTCGGCCGACCAGCTCGTCACGTTCTCGCCCTCGAGGCTGATCCGACCGCGGCGTGGACGGATCAGCCCGGCGATGGTCTTCAACAGCGTCGTCTTCCCAGCCCCGTTGGCACCGATCGTGGTGACCGCTTCGCCCTGCTCGACCCGCATGTCGATGCCGTGCAGCGCCTCGATACGGCCGTAGCCGGCAATGAGATCGACGACTTCGAGGATGGGGGTCACGCGTCGAGTTCCTCGCCGAGGTAAGCGGCCCGCACCCGTGGATCGGCGGCCACCGCGTCCGGTGGTCCATCAGCCAGGAGGCTGCCGTGGTCCAGCACGACGACCCGATCACTCACGCTCATGACCGTGGTGACATCGTGCTCGACCAGCAGGACGGTCACCCCCTCGTCGGTCACCTGATCCATCAGCGTCGCGAAACTCGTACTCTCGGCCCGGGAGAGGCCGGCGAGCGGCTCGTCGAGGAGCAGCAACCTCGGCTGGCTAGCCAGCGCGCGGGCAACCTCGACCCGGCGTTGCAAGCCGTAGGGCAAACTGGCCGCCGGTTCGTCGGCGAGTCCGACCAGTCCGTTCCTGGCCAGTAACTCTCGGGCGAAGGCTTCTTGCTCTCGAGCGGCGCGTCGGCCGCTCGGGAGGCCGAGCATCGCGCCCAGGGCGCCGCCGCGTACGTAGCGTTCCCGCGCCACGAGCACGTTGTCGATCACGGACAGCGAGCCGAAGATTTCCAGGTTCTGGAAGGTACGAGAGACCCCTCGGCCATTCATCTGATCGGGGCGAAGTCCCGTCACGTCGTGGCCGTCCAGCTCGATCCGTCCCGACGTGGGCAGGATGGCACCGGAGAGCATGTTGAAGACTGTGGTCTTTCCGGCACCATTCGGACCGATCAGCCCGAGGACCCCTCCGGCGCGGTGCTCCAGATCGAGGTCGTCTACGGCGCTCACGCCACCGAAGCGTTTGGTGAGCCCCACCAGACGCAGCCACGCAGAATCAGTCATGACGCATCTGTCGGGACTCTCGGTGCCGTGCGCCGTCGCCGTTTCAGCAGACCGAGAACGCCACCGGCGACGCCGCTGGGCAAGAACAACAGTACGAGAATCAGCGCGAGACCGAAAACGGCGATCTCGAACTCACCGCCGATGTTGGAGGACAGGCGAGGCAGCAGCTCTTGGGCTGCCTGGGACAGGGTGAGAACGAGGAACGCACCGACCGGGGCTCCCCAAACAGTTCGCAGGCCGCCGACGGTCGCCATGATGAGCAATTGGATCGAGAGCAACAGATCCAGGGTGTGATAGTCGACGAAGGTCACCCAGTGCGCGTACAGGCTGCCGGCCACCGAGGCAAACACGGCGGCGACCACGAATACGACGCGTTTGTGCCGTGCGAGGTCGACCCCCGACGACGCGGCGGCGATCTCTGAGTCACCAAGGGCTCGAAGGGATCTGCCGAAGGCTGAGTTCACCAGGTTGCGGGCCAGGACTATGACGACCAGCAGGACGGCCGCGACAAGGTAGTAGTAGCGCAGGTCTCCGGTGATGATGAGTGGACCCAACGCCAGCTGGGGGATGTCGACGATCCCCGACGCCCCACCGGTGATCTCGAGTTGCCGGGCGATGTTGCCGAGCATCAGCCCGAACGCGAGCGTCGCCAAGGCCAGATAGTGACCCCGGACCCGGAAGATGAAGCTGCCGACGAGGTAGGCGGCCAGTCCGCACAGGACGGCTCCCACGACCACACCGCCGAGTGGCGGCATCCCGGCGCGAGTGGTCAGGATCGCGGAGGAGTACGCCCCGATGCCGTAGAAGGCGGCCTGCCCGATGGAGATCTGACCGGCGAAACCGGCGAGCAAGACCAGCCCGAGCGTGGCGATCGCCAGGATGCCCATCTGTACGGCGTTGGCCATTGTGAAGAACGGCACCCGGGTGAAGACCGCGGGCACGAGCAGTAGCACGCCGACGAAGACCGCGTACGGCGCCAGCTTGGTCACGAGCACTCTCATACGCGCACCGACGAGGCCCGCCGCAACAGTCCGTTCGGCCGGATCAGGAGGACCAGGAACAGGATCCCGAAGGCGATCGCATCCTTGTAGCCAGAGGGTAGATAGCCGGCGGCGACCGACTCGATCACCCCGATGAGCAGGCCACCGGCGACCGCGCCGGTGGGCGAGTTGAGGCCGCCGAGAACGGCGGCGGTAAATCCCTTGAGCCCCAGTGCGATGCCGATTCCGGCGCTCGGCGCTTGGAGCGGGGCGAGGACGATTCCGCCGATCGCGCCCAGCAGCGCCGCGAGCACGAACGCGAGCAACGACATGCGGCTTGGCGACACGGCCACCAGCCGCGCCGCATCGCGGTTCATCGCGGCTGCACGCATCGCTTTCCCGGTCAGGGTCCGGGTGAGGAAGTACCACAGAGTGACGACCGCCAACGCGGTGACGGCGAAGACCCATAGGTACTGGCGCAATATGACAACGCCGCCGATCCGGTACGGAGCGCCTGCGGTGAACGCGGAAGCGAAGTGCGGGCTGGTGCCGATGACGACCAGCGTGATGCCCTGGATGGCGATCGAGGCCCCGATTGTGAGGATGATGAGCCGTTCGATGGTGGACTTGCGCGCGGGGGCGATGGCCAGGCGCTCGACGAGGACACCGACGACGACCGTGATCGCCAATGCCGAAAGCGCAGCCGGCACGAGTCCCAAGCCCTTTTCGTTCAGCAGGGCAAAGGTCAGCGCGCCGACCATCACGAACTCACCTTGTGCGAAGTTGATGATGCCGGTGACCTGGTGCACCAACACGATGCCCAGTCCGACGAGTGCATAGACCGAACCCGTGGCCAGGCCGGTGACGATGAACTGCAGATTGTCGCTCACGTCAGCGCCGGACTATGCAGCTAGCGTCCACTCGCCGTCCTCGACCGTCAGCACGAACAGCGAATCGGTGCTCAGTCCACCATGATCGGTCGGCGTCATCTCGTACACGCCCGTGATGCCGGTGTAGGTCAACGATTCCAGGGCGTCGCGGACATCGGTACGGTCGATGCTTCCCGCCTCCTCGATCGCGGCCACAATCAGATTGAGAGCGTCCGCGGCGTAGGAAGCGAAGCCAGAGAAATCGCCGTACTCCTCGGTGTAGCTGTCGTAGAAGGTCTGCATGACCTCGAGGTTCGGGGCGTCCTGAACCTCGTCGGCGACCAGCACAGCCGGATGGATCATCCGGACGCCCTCCGCGGCCTCGCCCGCCCCTTGGATGAACAGCTCGGCGCCCGCTCCGGCATCGAAGTAGAGCTGTCCCTCATAACCCGCAGCCGCTGCGTTCTGGGCAACAATCCCGGCGCCGGGTGGGATGGCCCAGACAACGATGGCATCCGGGTTGGCCGACACTAGATTGGTGACGATCGAGGTGTAGTCACGGTCCTCGGCTGGGAACTTCTCTGTCCCGACGAGATTTACCCGGCCCTCGTCGGCCGCCGCCTGGAAAGCCTGTAGGCCAGCGTCTCCGTAGGGGTTGTCCACGGAGATGAAGCCGACGCTCTCGATTCCCTGTTCTGCGAAGTCCTCGAGCATGACGTCGACGATCTGCCCGGTGTTCGCCGGCGTCTTGAACACGAAAGTCCGCTGGTCCGGCGGATTTACGATGGCACCGGAGGAACCCATCGAGACGATCGGTACCCCAGCGCTCTCCACGTAATCGACCAGCGAGAGCGTCGTAGGTGACGAACCGCCGCCGACCATGCCGACAACGTTGTCGTTCTCGATCATTCCCTTGGCCACCTGGAGCGCCTCGGTCGGATCGCTCTTGTTGTCCCGAATGATCAGCTCGATCTGTTGCCCGTCCAGTACGCCAGTCTCGTTGATCTGTGCGGCGACCAGTTCGACCGCATTCTGATAGGCCGCCCCCTGGACCCCGGCCGGGCCGGAGAGCTCGATGTTGACCCCGATCTTGATGGCGTCACCGGGTGCTGGGCCCCCTCCGTCGCCCGAGCCCTCATCGGAATTCTCCGGCGCCGCACAGGCACTCAGCACAACGAAAATGATCACGAAGACCGCTAGCCGGCGCAGTGGGACGATCATGGGAGGCTCCTTCCGTGCGCTATTCGCACGCATCTGAACGTTATCCGCACCTAGCCAATCGTGATCGCTTCGCCTCGTCAACCCAGATGAGGCGCTTTACTGCGACCCGCGAGCACGCAAAGTTGCTCCGATCCGCTCCGCTGCGGCAATAACCTGCTCGCCCGCCCGATGACGCGGTAGTTCCGCGAAATCTACGACTCCCACACTCGCTGAAACGGTGGTATCCGGCACCGGCGCCGCCACGCCAACTGCCCCCGGCTGCAGATGTCCCGAAGTGAAGGAATAGCCGACCCGGCGGGCTTGGCTGACCTCCTTGTCCTCGTCGGCCCGGGCCGGTCGACCGGCGAGAATCGCGATCCCCGGCGCACCTCTGTTCAGCGAATGCCGGGACCCAACCCGGTAGGCCACGTGGACATCCGCACGTGCGGGTTCGACCACGGCGATCGCTACGCAATCCTCGCCGTCGGCCACGCTGAGAAAAGCCGTCACCTCGAGTGTCTCAGCGAGCCGACGAAGCTCCGGTAGCGCGACATCGCTCAGCCGAGGAAGCACGTGCAGGGATAGCTCGAGCAACCGCAGACCCAGGCGGTATCTCCCGTCGGCTCCACGCAGCACCATGTGATGAGCGCCCAGGGTGGAAGCCAAACGGGACGCGATCGTCCGATGAACACCGAGCCGGACCGCGAGCTCGCTGACCGTGAGGCCCTCGGGTGCCGCAGCAAGCTCGGAGAGCAGGTTGAGCCCACGATCGAGGGTTTGCAAGGTCGAGACGCCGGTTGGCGAGGTCGGCCTTCCTCGAGAGGCGGTCACGGCTAGCTCCACGTCCACGTTTACGGCCGAAGCGTCGAGACGCGTTTGCAGCCAGCCTGCATGCGCAAGACTCTGCCACGACCGCCCCGCCCCGAGTGAGGCTGTCACGCAGGTACTGGACTGGAGCCGATTGGTCCCGGCGCGCGTCTGAGAGCCATAAGCGGTGTCCGGCATCGACGAGCGTCCACGTGAGGAGGTACTGATGGCCAGACGCGGATGGGTGTCGGCGCAGACCGGGCCCGAGGAATGGCATCTACTGTCGGTCTTCGACGACGGCTGGGTGGAGACCCCCGGGTTCGCCCGGGCGTTGTCGGACAACAGGGCGGACCTGCGTAGAGCGTTGCTCGGGCTCGGGATCTTGTTCGGCGGTCTCGGCATGATTGGCTGATGGGTTCGCTGCAGTCAAAGCTCGACGACCCACCGCTACTTCTTGTGCTCATACCCGGCGTCCTGCTCTGCGCCCTCATGATTGGGCTGTCGGTCTTTCGGTTTCGGGGGTATTCGCGCAACTCGCAGCAGATCGGCGGGGACCTTCGTCAGGCTCAGCGG
>JACCUF010000140.1 GCA_013811975.1 Geodermatophilaceae bacterium
TTCGGCACTCTCAGCGCGGTTGCGCTCCCCTGTTTGCTTCTTCTGTTGTACGGGCCAGCTTAGCCCTTGCGCAGGCCAGCTGCGCCGCGCGCCATCGGCGTACGGGCAAAGAGCTTGGGCCACAAGACGTTGGGTACGAACCGGGCCGACTTCATCAGCAGCATCATCGGCAGCGGGAAGACGATCTCTGTCTTCTCGGCAGCAATCCCGTCGGCGATGATCCGAGCTGCCTTGTCCGCGTCGATGATGAACGGCATCGGGAACTTGTTCCGCGCGGTCAAATCCGTCTTCACGAATCCGGGGCTGATCGTCTGCACCCGGATGCCCCGGGGACCGAGACTTCCGCGCAGCGATTCCAACAGGTTGATCAGGGCCGCCTTGGACGAGCCGTAGGCCTCGCTGCCCGGCAGGCCGCGATAGCCGGCGACCGAGGCCATCCCGGTGATGACGCCGCTCTTGTTCTGCAGCATCGTCGGCAACAGCGCCTCGATGCAGTGCACGTTGCCCATCAGGTTGGTGTCGAACTGCATCCGGAATGCCTCGGCGTCGAAATTGTCGATACTCACCTGCCGCCAGGTGCCGGCGTTGAGGACGGCGACGTCGATGTTGCCCAGCGCAGCGCGTACCGACTCGACTGCGGCGTGTACGGCGTCCCGGTCGGTGATGTCGACCGGCTCCACGTGCATCCGTCCCTGGGAAACATCTTCGAGCGCTTCACGGCGCCTGGCACTGATTGCGAGCCGGCCGCCGCGACGTTGCAGCTCATTGGCCAGCTCAGCTCCGATTCCGCCGGATGCACCAGTGATCCAGAACGTCGTACCCGCGATCCTCACGCCGCCCACCCTGTCATTCCCGCGGTTATCGCGATAACTGCGGCCATGCGTGCCGCAATCGCGCCGTTTTCGCGATAACTGCGGAAACGAGGGACGAGGGGCGAGGGGCGAGGGGCGGGGTCAGGCCTTGACGAAGGGGTTGCGGGCCAGACCAAGCTGGCTGACGCCGAGGTAACCGACCCGAAAGCCTGCTTCGCAATAGGCCAGGTAGAACTCCCACATCTGCCGGAACGTCTCGTCGAACTCACCCTGGCCTTTCAGCTCCGGCCATGCGGCGACGAACCGGTCGCGCCATTGCTTGAGGGTGTAGGCGTAGTGCGGGCCGATGTCACGGCGCTCCACGATGGACAGTTTGGTGTGTGCGCGCAGGTTGGTCTCCATCGCTCGGATGGACGGGATGATGCCGCCGGGGAAGACGTACTTGTGGATCCATGTGTAGGCCTTGCGGGTGGCCACCATCCGGTCGTGCGGCATCGTGATCGACTGCAGGCCGACCCGCCCGCCGGGCTTGAGCAACCGGTCCAGCGCGGCGAAGTACGTCGGCCAGAAGTCCTCGCCGACGGCTTCGATCATCTCGACTGAGACCACGGCGTCGTAGCTGCCGCGCGCATCCCGATAGTCCTGCAGCCGGATGTCGACGAGATGGGCGACGCCGGCTTCCTCAGCGCGCACCAGCGCTAGAGCTGCTTGTTCCTGGGACAGGGTCAGCGTCGTAACGCGGGCCCCTCGGTCCGATGCGGCACGGATGGCCAATGCACCCCAGCCGGTGCCGATCTCCAGGATGTGGTCCCCAGGACCGACGCGGGCAAGGTCCAGGATTCCGTCGATCTTGCGAAGCTGGGCCGTCTCCAGGTCATCGCCGTCCTCGAACCAGGCCGAGGAGTACATCATCGAGGGGTCGAGAAAGGCCTCGAAGAGGGAGTTCGACAGGTCATAGTGCCTGGCGATGTTCTCCTGCGCCTGGTCAACGGTGTTCTCCTCCTCCTTGGGTTGGGTGCGCTCGACGACATTGCGCAGCCGCTGCAGCGACGGATGGATCAAAGTCGAGATCCGCGCTGCGAAGGGGGTGAGCAGATCGGCGAGATCGGTACCGGGCCCGGTGGTCCAGTCACCGACCATGTAGGCCTCACCGAAGCCGATCTTGGCATCAGAGCCCAGTCGAGCGAAGAAGGCGCCCGGACGCACCAGGATCATCACTGGCGCGGTCCGGTTGCCGGCGCCGATGCTTGTGCCATCGGGAAAGCGGACCCGGACGTCCAAGCTGCGCACCGCCTTCCGGAAAAGCTTCTCGGCGATCGCGGCTTTGAACTTGTTCGTCGGTGGGTCGGCCAGACCTGGCCACAGCCCCTCGTTCGGCCGCGGGATCACTCTGGCGACGCGCGCGCCTTCGGCGGGACGATTCAGGGTGCTGGTCATGGTTACTGGACCCCCTTCTGGGGCTTGTGAGCGGGACGGGGGACGACGGGCAGACGCCTCGCCCACAACTTGATTCCCTGGTAGCGGATGAGCGCGCTGACCAAGAGCGGCATGAACGGATAGCGAAGCGCCGAGCGGAGCACAGCACCACGGGTGGCCGGACGTCGCCGGCCCCGGAGGGTGGCGGTGAAGGGGGTCCGCCCGTCTTTGCGCAGCGCCATCGTCACCGACAGTTCCTCTGCGGGCGGGGAGAAGCGCATTGCGTACTGGCCGACGGTGTCGAAGAACGGGGAGACGTAGAGCTCCTTGTCGGCCTGCGTGCGGCCGGAGGAGTCAGGGCGTAGGAGGTAGACGTGCCGTTCGCCATAGGTGTTGTGCACTTCGGCCAGGATCACGGTCAGGGCGCCGTCGCGGTCGTAGCACCAGTGCACCGAGATCGGATTGAACACGTACCCGGCGACTCGCGCGTTGGCCAGCATGACGACCCGTCCGCCGGTGAGGTCGATGTCGTTCTCGGCGAGGTAGGCGACGACGTTGTCCTGGATCGAGCGCTGGGGGTCGCCGAGGTGATCACGACCTTCGAAGCGCGCCATCCAGCTGAAGGGCTGCGGGAAGGTGGGAATCGCGTCGAGATCTATCAGCCACATGTAGACGCCGTACGCGAAGGAGTTCTCGATCGGGTACCGCCGGGTATGCCCGACCGTGGCGTAATACAGCGCCGGAGTCTGGATTCCCGACTCAGGGTGGCCCTGAGTCGGGGGGGTCAAGGCCGAAACGGGGGTCACGGAGCGGGTCACCAGTCGACTCCCAGGGACTTTGCGGCCCGTACGCCCGCGGCGCAGCCGTCCTCGTGGAAGCCCCAACCGTGGTACGCGCCGGCGAACCCGGTACGGCCGGTGTTCAGCGACGCCAGCTTGCGCTGGGCCGCGACCGAGGTTGGCGTGTAGAGCGGGTGGTCATAGACCATTCGGGCCAGCACCGTGTCCTGGTCGATCCGCGAGTTGCTGTTGAGCGTGACCAGATAGTCCACCGGCTCGTCCATCTGCTGCAGCTTGTTCATCCAGTAGGTGACCTGGACCCGATCCACGTTCTGCCCGCAGCTCGACATCAGGTAGTTCCAGCTTGCTCGAGCATTCTCGGCCTTGGGAAGGACCGC
>JACCUF010000181.1 GCA_013811975.1 Geodermatophilaceae bacterium
CCTGCGCTTTGCCAACACCCTGTTCGAGCCGGTGTGGAACTCCCATCACGTCGACTCGGTGCAGATCACCATGGCCGAGGACGGAGGCATCGGTTCGCGCGCGAACTTCTACGATGCGACCGGCACCGCCCGCGACGTCGTACAGAACCACATTCTGCAATTGCTGGCCCTGACCGCCATGGAAGAGCCGGTCGAGTACACCTCCGACGCGATCAGGACCGAAAAGCTGAAGGTTCTACGTGCGATCTCGCTGCCCGACGATCTGACCCGATACGCCATCCGCGGGCAATACACCCAGGGATGGCTTGCCGGGCAACGGGTTCCGGGTTACGTCGAGGAGGACAAGGTTCCAGACGACTCGAAGACCGAGACTTACGTCGCGTTGCGGCTGGGCGTCCAGACCCGACGTTGGGCAGGGGTCCCCTTCTACCTGCGGGCCGGAAAACGGCTGCCGCGCAGGGTGACCGAGATCGCGCTGACATTCCGGCGGGCCCCTCACGTTCCTTTCACGGCGAGCGACACCGAATCACTGGGCCAGAACCAACTGGTCATCCGGGTTCAACCCGACGAAGGCGTCACCCTGAAGTTCGGCTCCAAGGTGCCCGGCACCGTGATGGAGGTGCGCGACGTGGCAATGGACTTCCTCTACGGGACGGCCTTCACCGAGGCCAGCCCAGAAGCCTACGAACGGCTGTTGCTCGACGTTCTGATCGGTGACGCGACGCTGTTCCCCCGGCATCAGGAGGTGGAGGCGTCCTGGACGGTCATCGACCCTTTGGAGCAGTTCTGGGCCGGCCAGGAACCGGCGCACTACCGCTCAGGTGAATGGGGACCGGCTGAGGCCGACGAAATGCTGGCCTCCGACGGACGCGTCTGGAGGCGGCCGTGAGCGAGCAACGAGCGCGGAGGCGACGATGAGCACATTGTGGGATACCACGGGTACGGAGGTGATCAAGGCGCTTGCTGCCGCGCGGAGCAACGGCGCGGCGGTCACCTCCGGGCTGGCCCTGACCTTCGTCGTAGTGGCCGAGGAGAAGCACGTCGAGATGGCCGAGAAGGCCGCGACCACGGCCGCCGCGATGCATCCGTGTCGGCTGGTCATGGTCGTCCGGCGGGAGGTCACCGCCCGCACGCCACGTCTGGACGCCGAGGTGAGCGTCGGCGGACGCTTGGGTCCCGGTGAGGCGGTACAACTGCGGATGTACGGTCGGTTGGCGCTGCACGCGGAGTCCGTTGTACTGCCATTGCTCGCACCCGACGTTCCGGTGGTGACGTGGTGGCCGGGAATGGCCCCTGAGCGGCTGGCCACTGACGGGCTCGGGGTCCTGGCTGAGCGCCGGATCACTGACAGCGCGGTACAGGCCGATCCGGTCAGGGCACTGCGTGCGAGGGCGGCCGACTACGCGCCCGGCGACACCGACCTTGCCTGGACCCGGATCACCTCCTGGCGTTCCATGCTGGCCTCCGCGGTCGACGCCGCCGCCGGTCCGGCGAGTGAAAACGTGTCGGTAACCGGAGGACAGGTGTACGGCCGCCCGGACAGCGCCTCCGCGGCCTTACTCGCCGGATGGCTGTCCAGTCGGCTCTTTGCGAAGGTCCAGGTCGTCGAGTCCGATCCGAAGGCTCCCGAGGGGGGTGGAGTGCCCGACGCGGCGGGGGTCAGCGGCGTACGACTGGATCTCGAGGGCACCGACCCGCTCTACATCCATCGACGCGAGGGCGTGGGTGTGGTTACCCGGGCCGGCCGCCCGGACAGCAGCGCAGCACTCACCGAGCGAGAGATCGGCGAACTCCTGGGTGAGGAGTTGCGCCGCTTGGACGCCGACGAGTCCTACTGCGGGGCACTGGCCGCGGCCACCAACAGTCGCGGACTCAGTGACCGCTCGGCTACCCGTTCGCTCATCTGGGAGGACCCGGCCGCGGGGGTGAGGAAAGCGTCGGCCGAGGGTTCGACTGACAGTCCAATGGTGACCACAACCGGTGTGCGCGGCACCGCATGAGTCGTTCCCCGGAGGTGGTTGTCCACGCGAGCGCCGATCTGCTCGCCGATACCGTGGCCGCGCGGTTGATCACAAAGCTGGTCGACGCCCAGAGTGCCCGCGGTTGGGCAAGCGTGGTGTTGACCGGTGGCGGAATCGGCGTCGGGGTGCTGTCAGCCATACGGAGGAGCCCCGCCCGCGACGCTGTGCAGTGGGACCGGGTCGACGTGTGGTGGGGTGATGAACGGTTCATCGCACCGGATGACCCGGAGCGCAACGAACGTCAGGCGCGGGAGGCGCTGCTCGATCACATTCCGCTCGCCGCTGAGCGCGTCCACCCGATGCCCGCTGACGTTGGGCGCTTCGCCGGAGAGCCGGAGGACGGCGCGGACTGGTACGCCGATCAGCTCGCTGGCGCTGCGCGTCCCGAGGACCACGGCTCGGTCCCACGATTCGATGTCTGCATGCTCGGGATCGGCGAGGACGGGCATGTCGCCTCGATCGCCCCGGGAGCGCCGGCCGCCTACGAAACCCGCAGCGTCGTTGCTGTTCACGGGTTTCCCAAGCCGCCTCCGGTACGGATCAGCTTGACGTTTCCAGCCATCGGCTCGGCCTCCGAGGTCTGGTTGATCGCAGCCGGACCTGGCAAGGCATCGGCGGTGGGACTGGCGGTCAGCGGGGCGGGACCGGTGCAGATCCCTGCAGCCGGTGCAACCGGCCGGGTTCGTACCCTCTTGCTGCTCGACCGGGCTGCGGCCACCGGCTTGCCGGCGGCACTTCTGCGCCTGCCCATGGCTTGAGGCTGGCCGGCTAGCGCGTCCGAGGGGTTGGCGCCGGCGGGATGCGTTTGGCGCGGGCGACCTCCCTGATCGGCAGCTTGACGATCGTGTCGTCGGATCGCCGTACACGAAGAGTGTGCTCATCGCAGTGTTCGAGAATCCCGAGGACATCTGTGTAGGCCTGGCCGCCGCTGGGACCGGTCTGACCGGGCAACGTGCAACGCACGACCACCCGATGCCCGACGTCTGCCGGACCGATCCGACCCATCGTCAGCAGGTCAACCGCCGCGACGCTGGTGGAGCTTGTTCAGGGCTTCCTGCAGGATCGCCTCGCCGTCCTCGTCGGATCGGCGTTCGCGCACGTAGGCGAGGTGGGTCTTGTACGGCTCGTTGCGCGGCGCTGCGGGTGGCGCGGTCTGCTCCCGGCCGGCCGGAAGACCGCAGCGGGCGCAGTCCCAGTTGTCTGGAATTGCCGCGTCGTGGGCGAAGGCGGGACGTGACTCATGGCCGTTGGCACACCAGAAGGGCACTCTGGTGCGAGGCGCGGATTCACCTCGTTCTGCTTCACCCATCGGTCCCGACCCCACCCGACTTCCACGGATCGCACTGCCACTGGCCACGTGCATGTACTCCTTCGTCAATGAGCTCTGCGGTGATTCTACGGCCGGCGGGCGAAGAGACCTACTCCAGCGCCGGTGTCATTACCAAGCGTTAGGACGGCGGACCGTCCGGCGCCTTCAAGAGGATGCCCAACGCGATGATCGTGGCACTCCAGGCGATCGCGGCAAAGACCGTCAGCCGGTTCAGGTTCTTCTCGACCACGGTCGATCCGGACAGAGATGCAGTCGCCGCGCCGCCGAACATCGATGAGAGGCCACCGCCGCGGCCACGGTGCAGGAGGATGAGGACGATCAGAAGCAGGCTGGTGAGAACCAGCACCGTCGTCAGAAGAAGCTTCACAAGGGCCCAGCGTAGTCAATGACTATCGGGACCGGCGTCAGGGCCTCGCTGGCCCTGAGTCGATGCTCGTGCCCTCTTGGTCAGCGGACCGACAGCGTCGCCAGGTCGTAGCCTCCGTAGGCCCAATGCACCACCGCGTTGTGCAGCCTCTCGCCCGCCAGCAGGACGGTTCGTTCCTCCACGAGGGGCACATAGGAGCCGTCGCCGGTGACTGTCTGCGCGACGGTCTCCCATGCGGCCAGCGCCGTGGCGGCATCCGGTGCAGCATAGGCGGAATCGATCAGTCCGTTGAGGGCCGGATCGTTCAGTTCGGCCAGATTGGTATTGCCGGCCGCGGTGATCTCCCGGCCATCGACCAAGGGGCCGAGAAAAGAAGCCGGGTCGGGAAAGTCAGCACTCCAGCGGGTGAGCAGGATGCCGTACCCATTGGCCGCCACGGATGCCGGTGACCCTATGTCGGACACGTAGTAAGTGGCCGGGTCCAGCCCTTGGACGGTCGCCTCGATACCGACCGCGGCCAGATTTCCTCGGACCACCTCGGCGACGGCCAGCGAACGCGCCTGGTTGGGCGCGGCGATGATCGTGCTGAAGCCAGTCGGGGCCTCGCAAGCCGACAGCTGACGACGGACCTCGCCGACGTCTACCTCGCGCGCCGAGCTGGCTGCCGGCAAGCTTCCATCGACAGTGCTGGGCCACAGCCCGCCGGTCGGCTGGGCCACTGCCGTCCCACCGAGTGCTTCCTGGATCGCCGACACGTCCAGGGCGGCGGCCACAGCCAACCGGCAGGCGGGCTTGTCGAAGGGTGCGACGGTCGCCGGCATAGCCAGCAGCTGCAAGGCACCGGTGGCTATCTGATCCGTCCGGCGGACGATCTGTGGGTCTCCCAGCACCCGGTCGAGCGATTCCGGAGCGACTCCACCGCCGAGATCGAGGTCGGCCGAACCCCCGAGTATTCGCTGATCCCGCTCGAAGGAGGCCAGCCCGGTGCGTACCTCCACCCGATCGGGGCGAGCCGTGCGTACCTCGTCGCTGTCCGGATCCCAGGCCGGGTTGCGCGTCAACACGATCCCGGTCACCGGGTCGATCGAGGCCATCCGGTACGGACCTGAGGACAACGGTGCCGCACCGTAGTCAGCCCCGGTATCGGCCTCCGCCGGCACCGGACTGGACGAGGGCAGAGCCATGACCTGGTCGAAGGCGGCGTAGGGCCGGTTGAGCCGGAACACGATCGTCGCTGGGTCCGGGGTCTCGACGCTGGCCAGACTCGGAGCCGGGTCACCCTCCGCCGGAGCAAAATACGGACCTGGGTAGGGAGCCGCGGGATCGTCGAGCAGCGACACGACGTACAGCGGACCCCCGACGATGACCTCCGAAGCGAAGGACCGCTCGATCCCGTACTTGACGTCCTGCGAGGTGATCGCTCGACCGTTCTCGAACGCGGTGCCCGGCCGCAGGGTGTAGGTCCAGGTCTGGTTGTTGTCCGACGACACACCGAGTCCGGCGGCCAGGTCAGGTACGAGCTCGGCGCCGGCTCGGCCGGCCGCGGAGTCGTAGGTAACCAGGGTACGGGTGTAGAGGCGCATGAGGTTCCAGACCCACGGCAGATACGACCGCGCCGGGTCGAGACTGTCAACGGCCGGGGCAACCGCCCGCAGGGTTCCTCCACCAGCTGTCGATGGTGCCCGCGTCCCAGCCACGGCGGCGTTCTCGGATGCCTCTGCGGTGTTTGCCGCTTCCTCGATCGTGGGATCACCCGTGGAGCAGGCACTCAAGATCAACATGCCCGCCAGCAGCAACGCGACCCAACCGGAGATGGCGCACGAAGGCCCTCGCCTGGTGGTCATTCCTGCCTTCCATCGGGACTGGGTGGCGCCGGAGGTTCCACGCCAGAGGGGTCAGTCGACGGCGGCTGCCCGGCAGATCGCGGCGAAGTCCGCCGCCTGCACGCTGGCTCCACCCACAAGGCCACCGTCGACGTCCGGCTGGGCGAAGATGCCCTCGGCGTTATCCGCCTTGACCGAACCGCCATAGAGGATACGCGTCGCTGCCACAGCCTCCGGGCCGTACGTCTGCTTCAGGCGCCCTCGTAGGGCGGCACAGACCTCCTGAGCGTCCTCGGGAGTGGCAACCTCGCCAGTGCCGATCGCCCAGATCGGCTCGTAGGCCACGACGAACTCGCCGAGTTCCGCGGCCGATAGACCGGCCAAGCCGGCGTCGAGTTGGGCAAGGCAGTGGCTGATCTGGTCCCCCGCCTGACGGACCTCAAGTCCCTCTCCCAGACACAGGATGGGCAGCAGACCAACCGTCCGGGCGGCGCGGATCTTCGCGTTGATCAGGAGATCGTCCTCGTGGTGATGCTCCCGTCTTTCGGAGTGCCCCACCAGCACGTAGCTGCACCTCAGAGCAGCGAGCATCTGGCCGCTGATGTCTCCGGTGTAGGCGCCCTCGGCATGCGGGGACAGGTCCTGGGCGCCGTAGGAGATGGCGATCTTGTCCCCGTCCACCAGGGTTTGCACGCTGCGCAGCGAGATGAAGGGCGGGACGACGACGACCTCCACGGTCTCCAGCTGTTCGTCGGTCAGGCTGAAGCCGACCTTCTGCACGAGCGCGATGGCATCGAGGTGGGTGAGGTTCATCTTCCAGTTGCCGGCGACCAGCGGGCGGCGCTTGGCCGCCCTCGGGGTCATGCGGCGTGCCAATCTGCGGCTTCGTCCAGGACGGCAAGGCCCGGGAGCTGCTTGCCCTCGAGGTACTCCAACGAGGCACCGCCCCCGGTGCTGATGTGAGAGTAGGCCGACTCGTCGAGGCCGAGCTGACGTACGGCGGCCGCCGAGTCCCCACCTCCGACAACAGACAGCCCATCGACGTCGGCGACAGACTTCGCGATCCCACGCGTGCCGGCAGCGAACGGCGCGAGCTCGAAAACGCCCATCGGCCCGTTCCAGAAGACCGTCTTTGCCTCCTTCAGGTGCTCGGTGAAGGCGGCAACGCTGTGCGGGCCGATGTCCAGGCCCTTGCGGTCGCCGGGAATCTGCTCCGCGGATACCACCTTCAACCGGGCGTCGGCCACCAGTGCTTCGGCGACCACGATATCGACCGGCAGGACGATCCGATCGCCGGCCTCCTGCAAGAGTCCTCGGCAGGTGTCCACCTGGTCGGCTTCCAGTAACGATCCCCCGACATCGTGACCCTGAGCGGCAAGAAACGTGAAGCACATCCCGCCGCCGATCAACAGGCGGTCGACCTTTGGCAACAACGCCTTGATCACCGGAAGCTTGTCGGAGACCTTCGATCCACCGAGCACCACGACGTAGGGTCGGGCGGGCTCTTCGGTCAGCCGGTCCAGGACCTCGACCTC
>JACCUF010000153.1 GCA_013811975.1 Geodermatophilaceae bacterium
GCCCGTCGGCAGCGGTCCGCGCGAGGGCCTGTCGAGCGGCCCGGTGCTCGATCCCCAGCAGTTGCAGCGTGTCGGTGAGCGCCGCAGTCCAGACCGGGCGCTTGCGCGGGAGCACGAACTCTCCGAGCACCGTCAACAGGTAGGACGACGCGCTGGCCGTACCGAACTCGTGCCGTCGGGCGGCCACCCCGGGTGGACTGGCCTGACCGGCCCGCGCGGAGGAAAGACCGACGCCGGTCATCTGCTGCGACATCTCCACCGACAACCTCCCTTGCGATCGTGGCACAGCGGTGTTGCGGGGCTTACGAGGACACCTACCGCTCGCGTGTCGCCCGGCTAATGTGCGACAAGTTCTTGACGAGACGCCCAGATTCTGTCGATAATCAAGGTAATGCAGGTGAGGAGTTACGGGCTATGAACAGTGCCGGTGAACAAGCTACCGAGACCGAAACCGTGCCGGTCTTCGACGACGTGCCGGTTACCCACGAAGTGCCCACCGTCAGCTTCAGGACCCGCCCCGAGGACTACCAGCACTGGCGGCTCTCGGTCGATGGCGACATCGCCACGCTGACCCTCGACGTGAACGAGCAGGGCGGGATCGTGCCGGGGTACGAGCTCAAGCTGAACTCCTATGACCTCGGCGTCGACATCGAGCTGTACGACGCCACCACCCGGCTGCGCTTCGAGCACCCCGAGGTCAAGGCGGTCGTGGTCACCAGCGGCAAGGAGAAATCCTTCTGCGCCGGCGCCAACATCCGCATGTTGGCCGCCTCGACCCATCCGTGGAAGGTGAACTTCTGCAAGTTCACCAACGAGACCCGCAATGGCATGGAGGACGCGACTGAGAACTCAGGCCAGACCTACATCGCCGCGGTGACCGGTGCCTGCGCCGGCGGCGGTTACGAACTGGCCCTGGCCTGCGATGAGATCCTGCTGATCGACGACAACTCCTCATCGGTCTCGCTGCCCGAACTGTCGCTACTCGGTGTCCTGCCGGGCACGGGTGGGCTCACCCGGGTCGTGGACAAGCGCGGCGTACGCAAGGACCTGGCCGACGTCTTCGCCACCAAGTCCGAGGGCATCCGCGGGAAGACCGCCGTGGCGTGGCGGCTCGTGGACGCGGTCGCACCCAAGAAGGACTGGGCCGACGCTGTGGCGGCCGCCGCGACTAAGGCTGCCAAAGCGTCTTCGCGGCTGGACGGCCGGGCGGCGGTAGCCCTGGCACCGCTCGAGCCGACGATCACCGACTCGGAGATCCGCTACCGGCACGTGACGGCCGATCTCGACCGGGCCAGCTTGGTAGTGACGATCACCGTGTTCGGTCCACAGGGTGCAGTACCGGAGAACCTCGAGCGGATCTACGAACTCGGTGCGGACTTCTGGCCACTGGCCATGAGCCGGGAACTCGACGATCTGATCCTGCATCTACGTACCAACGAGCTCGAACTCGGCACCTGGGTGTTCAAGACCAGAGGCGACCCGTCCGGGGTGCTCGCTTTCGAGCGGGTGATCGCCGAACACAGCAACAGCGACTGGTTCGTGAACGAGATCCGGCACTTCTACAAGCGGGTGCTCAAGCGGCTGGACGTCACGAGCCGCAGCCTGATCGCGGTCATCGAGCCGGGCAGCTGCTTTGCCGGCCCGATGCTCGAGCTCGCCCTGGCAAGCGACCGCCAGTACATGCTCGAGGGCCTGATGGAGGACGGCGTCCTCAGCGAGGAGGGCGAGGCCGCTCAGATCGTGGTGACCGAGTCCAACTTCGGTGCTTTCCCGATGAGCAATGGTTTGAGCCGCTTGGGGTCTCGCTTCTACGGCGAACCGGACAGCATGGACCGGCTACGCAAGGAGATCGGTGCCCGGCTGGTGGCCGAGCAGGCCGACGAGCTCGGCTTGCTGACCTTCTCCCTGGACGACATCGACTGGGACGAGGAGATCCGGATCGCCACCGAGGAGCGCTCCTCGTTCAGTCCGGACGCGCTGACCGGTATGGAGGCCAACCATCGCTTCGTCGGTCCGGAGACCATCGAGTCCAAGATCTTCGGCCGCTTGACCGCTTGGCAGAACTGGATCTTCATCCGACCCAACGCGGCCGGCCCGGACGGGGCGCTGCGGCGCTACGGGACCGGCCAACGCGCCACCTTCGACCGGAAGCGAGTGTGACCATGAGTCAGTCCATCGACTACAGCGAGCGGATCCCCAACAACGTCGACCTCGCCGGGGACCGGCGATTGCAGCGGGCTCTGGAGGCATGGCAGCCGGCCTTCCTCAACTGGTGGGCCGAAATGGGCCCGACCCTGGACACCAGCGACGTCTATCTCCGTACGGCGGTCGCCGTCGGCCGGGAAGGCTGGGCCCACTTCGACCACGTTGCCCTGCCCGAATACCGTTGGGGCGTATTCCTTTCCGAACGCGACGAGGAGCGCAAGATCGCCTTCGGTGACGGCAAGGGTCAGCCGGTCTGGCAGCAGGTGCCTGGTGAGTACCGAGCCGAGCTGCAGCGCCTGATCGTCATCCAAGGTGACACCGAGCCGGCTTCGGTCGAGCAGCAGCGGCGGCTGGGACTGACCGCGCCGAGCCTGTACGACCTGCGAAACCTGTTCCAGGTCAACGTCGAAGAGGGCCGGCACCTCTGGGCCATGGTCTACCTGCTGCAGGCCTACTTCGGCCGCGAGGGACGTGACGAGGCCGACGCACTGTTGATCCGCAACTCCGGTAGCGAGGACTCTCCACGCATCCTTGGAGCCTTCAACGAGGAGACCCCGGACTGGCTGTCGTTCTTCATGTTCACCTACTTCACCGACCGGGACGGCAAGTACCAACTCGGCACCCTCAAGGAGAGCGCCTTCGACCCACTGTCGCGGACGTGTGAGTTCATGCTCAAGGAAGAGGCCCACCACATGTTCGTGGGCACCACCGGGATCGACCGGGTGGTCAAGCGCTCCACCGAGTTGATGCGCGAGCACCAGACCGAGGAGATCGCCCCGCACGGCGGCATCGCGCTGAACGTGATCCAGAAGTACATCAACTTCCACTTCAGCGTCTCCCTGGACCTGTTCGGTAGCGAGACCTCGACCAACGCGGCGAACTACTTCACTGCTGGGCTCAAGGGACGGTGGCAGGAGACCCGCCGCAAGGACGACCACCTGCTCAGCGACGACCACAGCGAGATCGAGGCAATGGTCGACGGCCAGGTGTCCTCCCAGGAGGTGCCCTCGCTGCTGGCGCTCAACCACGACCTGCGAACGGAGTACGTCGCGGATTGCCAGAGCGGGGTGAAGCGCTGGAACAAGGTGCTCGAGGACGCCGGTCTCGAGGCGCGGCTCTTCCTCCCGCACGTCGGGTTCAACCGGCACGTCGGGCTGTTCTCCAGCTCCAAGATCAGCCCGTCCGGCGAGGTCCTCACCGATGATCAGTGGGCCGCGCGAGAGTCGAGTTGGCTGCCCACCCCTGAAGACAAGACACACGTGCAGTCCCTGATGCAGCCAGTCTACGAACGCGGCAAGATCGCCAACTGGATCGCACCGCCCAACCAAGGGATCAACGGGCAGCCATTCGAGTACGAGTACGTTCATTTGGCCTGACCTCTACGAGCGGGAGGTATCCATGCCGGAGGACGTCACCGCGGTGCCCTTCCCGCGACGTGAGGGAGTTGCGTCGTGAGCGGTGTCATGACAGCCGCGACGGATCCGGTGGATGTCGACATCTTGATCGTCGGCGCCGGACCGGTGGGTCTGTACGGCGCGTACTACGCGGGCTTCCGCGGTCTGCAGGTGGCCCTGATCGACTCGCTGCCCGAGGCCGGTGGCCAAGTCACCGCCATGTACCCGGAGAAGCAGATCTTCGACGTCGGTGGCTTCCCAGCGATCAAGGGCCGGGAGTTGGTGGCCAATCTGGTGGCTCAGGCAGCGCCGTTCGCGCCGATCTATCTGTTGGGGGAGCAGGCCGAGGCGTTGGAGCGGATCCCGGCAGCCGATGGCGGGCCGGACACTCTGGTCGTCACCGCCGGCTCCGGTGTCTCGGTGCATGCCAAGACGGTGATCGTCTCCAGCGGGATCGGCACCTTCACCCCTCGACCGTTGCCCAACGGTTCGTTGTACGAGAACAGGGGCCTGTCCTATTTCGTCCCGGATCTCGTGCCGTACACCGGGCAAGACGTGGTGATCGTGGGCGGGGGCGACTCGGCCTTCGACTGGGCGTTGGCCCTGGAGCCACTGGCACAGTCGGTCCACCTCGTCCATCGGCGGGACAAGTTCCGGGCGCACGAGCACAGCGTGTCGCTGGTGCGCAACAGCGCTGTGCAGATCGTGGTCAACGCCCAGGTCCGGGAAATCCTTGGTACGCACGCGGTCGAGGGGGTGAACATCGCGATTACCGGGCAGGACGAGCCGCTCGTCTTGTCCTGCCAGCGAATTATTGCCGCGCTCGGGTTCACCGCCAACCTCGGTCCACTGCTGGAATGGGGCTTGGACATCCAGCATCACCGGCACATCCCGGTCGACTCGGCGATGCGAACCGCCCAGCCGGGTATCTTCGCCGCGGGGGACATCACCGAGTACGACGGAAAGGTGCGGCTGATCTCGGTGGGCTTCGGCGAGATCGCCACGGCCGTCTGCAACGCCGCCCACCATATGAACCCAGCCATGTCGGTGTTCCCGGGCCACTCCAGCGACGTACCGGCAACGCCACCTCCCCCGTCGCCGGCTCCGTCGTCGGCCCCGCCGTCGACGCCCCGCAAACCTGACGTGCGTGAGCCGTCCGTACCGTCGGTACCAGCTGCTTGACCGCGACGCGCGCGCCTCGGCCCACCCGCCCGCTCAACCGCCCGACCCGCTCGTCGACCGGAAGGAGCCCGATGCCCTACGTCATCGCCGAGCCATGCATCGACGTGATGGACAAGTCGTGCATGGAGGAATGCCCGGTCGACTGCATCTACGAGGGCACCCGAAAGCTCTACATCCACCCGCGTGAATGCATCGACTGCGGGGCCTGCGAGCCGGTCTGTCCGGTCGAGGCAATCTCGGTGGACCGCCGAGTCGCACCGGAGCACGAGGCCTTCGTCGCCGACAACGAGAAGTTCTTCGCCGAGCCGCTGCCTGGCCGGGACGAGCCGATCGGGACACCGGGCGGGGCGACATTGCTCGGTCCGGTGGGCCTGGACACCGAGATGGTCGCCGACATGCCGCTGCGGGACGGGTGATTGCGGTGTATAACATCCCGTCGTACGGCGACGTACCCGTGATCGACGCGCACGTGCACCTGGCCCGGCGCTCCAGTCTCAAGATGTCCTTCCCGTTATGGGTACAGAACAGTGACCCCGCTGCGGACTGGGATGAACTCATGGACGCGGACGGGATCGTGCGGCCGGCCGCGATCAGCGCGCTGTTCGCCTCGCAGGGGGTGGACATATCGTTCCTGTTCGCCGAGTACAGCCCCAGAGTGACGGGCATGCAGGCGATCGAGGACATGCTGCCGCTGTTCGAGTACGACCCGCAGCGATTTCGTTTGGTGGCCAACCTCAATCCGCACCTGCACTACCCGGTCGCCGCGGAGCTGAGGCGCCAGCTGGATCTGGGCGCAATCGCGCTGAAGATCCATCCCGTCCACGCTGG
>JACCUF010000183.1 GCA_013811975.1 Geodermatophilaceae bacterium
CCCGTGCTCTCCAGGGCCGCCCAGGCCTTCGAGTCCGAGTCGGGAGCTATCGCATCATCTACACAGTCGAAGATGACGTGCTCTTGGTGGTCGTCGTGCGGCTAGGACATCGAAGCGACGTCTACGACCGATAGCGACGAGTGCGTCTCGATTACCGATCGCCGAACGGGCCGGGCGTGCTCGTTCAACGATGGGTCTTCAGGCGCGCCGTTGCGGGCAGCACGCGGGGTCTGTTTCGCGATCGGTCCAGGATCGTCACCAGTGGCGGCCGTCGGCCGCTGCCGGCGACCGGGGCACCGTCTCGGACCGGCCGAAATGCGGAGGTGCGTCATGGCGGCGCTGCAGATCGGCTACGCGCGAATGTCGACTGACCAACAGGATCTGACTGCTCAACGCGATGGACTCCACGGGCTCGGCGTGGAACTTGCACGGATCTACGTCGACCACGGGCTGACCCGGACGAACCGGGAGCGGCCCGGGCTGCGCGAGGCCATGGCCGCCTGCCGCGACGGCGACACCCTGGTGGTCACCAAGCTCGACCGACCCGGTCGGGCGGCTGCTGTTCAACGTCCTGGCGATGGTCGCCGAGTTCGAGTCCGACCTGATCCGGATGCGCACCCGGGAGGGGATGAAGATCGCCAAGGCCAAGGGTCACCTGCGCGGCAAGCAGCCCAAGCTCAAGCCCCGCCAGGAGGCGCACCTGGTCGCCCTGTTTGGCGGCGGCGAGTACACCACCGGTGATCTCGCCGAGTTCTTCGGCGTCGGACGATCCACCGTCTACCGGGCCCTCACCCGCAGCCGGGGCCGCGCCCGCGACGCCGACGCGGACGCGCATGGCCGCGCTCTCTTCGGCTGGCACCGTCCTCTGAACTGTCGAGTTCGCGCTTGCCCATAGACGTTCCGATACCGGGACGTCATCGCCCGGCACGGGGTCGGCTCGCGCAACCAAGCACGGCCAGTGACGCGACCCCCGAACGCGCGGCCCGCCGAGGTGACTCATTCGACGAACGCTCTAGGGTTGCGTCTTGAGTTAGCCGAGTTAGCCGGGGTCGAAAGCGATCGAGGCGTAGACAACGCGACAGAGGATCGCCACACGACGAACAGGTATCGAACGCCCAAACGGCACGGTTGGTGAGTTCGACGAACAATCCACCACTTCACGGATGTGCGGGACCCGCCTGAGCGACGGGCCTCAGCCAGCAGGCTCGTTCGGTGCATCAGTCTCCGGCCTTGCGGCCGGATGCGGAGGTGACGGCGGAAGCGCGCCGAAGATTCGCTGCTGCTGAGCCTTACGCGTCTCGATCGTGATCGAGCGGTGATCGTTTAGCGAGGTGACGCTGTGCAGGGTCTTTCCGATGTCCTGCACGGCCTGGGTCATCGGGTCCGGCGGCATCCGGCTCGCCTCGGTGAACGTGACCGAGTAGCGGTTCTCCAACTCAGCACCTTGGGCGTCGCAGTAGTTCACGCAGATGTCGGCCGTAAGCACTTCGGCCTCTCCGTCGGCCGCCAAGATCGACGCCAGCTCGATAATCGCCTGGCCGGGAGCCAGGACGGTGGTGGCCAGCACCAGTTCCTCTCGGGCGCCGTAGCCCTTGTCGTAGGTGTTGCGCCGTGCGGTGACCACCACCCGGTGCCCGGGGAAGCTGACCCGCAGGTCATGGGCAGCCGTCAAACCGTGGTTCTGGATCCGTAACACCAGGTCACGGCCGTAGGTCCGTTCAGGCACCGGGGTCGCTACCACGTACGGCTGGAGCGACTGCTCGTGCAGCCGCTCGGCCCGGGCACGAGCATGGCCAGCCTTTAGCTCGGCGGCGCGAGCCTGCCTCCGGTCATTCTTGCCCTGTTGGTACTGGGCGATGGCGTAAACCACCGCAACGACGGCCGCAAGAGCGGCGACGGCGGTAGCCACCGAGGCCAAAGATCGCCCATCCGTCCGACATGCAGCCACGTGTCGGACCCACGTCGAACGAGTGATTCACGTGCGGTGTGCCGTCAGCGAGCTGGTCGCTGGTGATGCGCTGCGCGTAGTCGACGGGAAGCCATGCGCGTGTTGTGACACGGCCGGGCGGCTGATCGGCAACTCGTCGGCGAGCTTACCCACGGCCCGTGGCCGCGCCGCGAGGCACTCAACGATGGCCGCCGTGAACGATCGGCGAGAGCGCCCTATACCACATCGTCCCGGTAAGTCGCCACGAACGGTAAGCATTCTCGAACAGAGTTGAGTCGTCAAGAGCGTCACGCGGTGCGCGCGGCTGAACTCGAGCCGGTCCAATTGCATTCGAACCTTCTCGGTGAACACTGCATGCCCCAGGGCCGACCACCCCGGCACCGGCCGAGAACGACTTCGAAGAGACGGTGTCCCCCCAGACGATCCGCTTCCGATGGGCGTTGACCGGGCTGAAAGGGCTGCCGTTGTCGGAGCCGCTGCGCCGCGGTGGTCCGGTCTTGCCCTAGGAGATACCCCATGGTGGCGCTTCTCATCAGCTACGCACGTGCTCCGCCGACCAGCCGATCCGTCCAGCGAGCGCGCCGACTCCTCGTCCACGCCCCCCGGCTCAGGACAGAGCGGCGAGCAGCTGCGCCTTCGGTTTGTT
>JACCUF010000198.1 GCA_013811975.1 Geodermatophilaceae bacterium
CTCCCGGATGTCGGGCTGTCGGGCTTCCAGCTCGTCGACGTCTTCCGTCAGGGCTTCATCAACGGCGGGGCCAACTGCGGCATCTTCGGCGGCTGACCTGCCGCCGCCTCAACTATTGAGCACCCACCACTCGAACAGCAGTGGGAGCGCGTCCACGCCGCCTTGCGTGGAGACGACGCCGTAGAGGGCATTCTCATCGTCGGTCCATTCGATGATCGCGTAGTCGCCCTCGTCCACCTAGCAGGTCACGTAGCCAATGTGAGTTTCGTCGAAGGCATAGAAGAGGTAGCCCACCTCGGGCACGCAGTCAGTCACGGCGTCGCCGAACAGCTGCGCTCGGCCGAGACCGCTCATTCTCTGTTCGAAGCTGGCCTGCAGGGAGAAGGGTTCGGGGTAGAGGTAGAAGTCGAGTCCGAGGGGCCGGGCTGAGTCTGGCTCGCCCCACAGGTCACGGCGGCGAGGTCACCGTCGCCGAAGGTGATGGTTTCCAGGCATTGCGTCTGGGCGAAGTCGAGAGGGATCAGATCCATCAGTGCTTGTTGGTTCGGCGGCGGGATCGGCGGGGTCTGCGTCTGTGCAGCGGGTGAGGTGACAGTCGTGCTGGAAGCGGTGCCGCTGATAGCCGTTCCAGTGCGGGCGTCGGGCCTGACCAACTGCAGCGCCCCGATAGTGACTGCCGTCACCAGCACGGCCACCAGAGCAACGATCAGCGCGGCGCGACCGTTGGTCAGCCACGGGGCCGCCGAAGCAGTCTCGATCTGTGGGCGGCGACCTTCCCCCGGCGATCCCGGAGGTGGTCGCCGGACCGGAGCGTGACCTTGCTGGGCCTGGGGGGCCGCTCCGGGTCGGGGGCGGTCAGCCGCGGTGGCGATCACAACGGTGGAGTTGTCACTGAGCCGATCGTGGGCGACCGCCTTCGATGTGGGCGCCGTGCGCAGAGCGCGGCGGGCGGCAGCGGCGAGATCACCGGCGCGGAGGTAGCGATCTTCACGCGCCTTGGCCATCCCTCGGGAAATCACCTCGTCCAAGGCACGCGCAAGACCCGGCACGGCGGCGGATGGCCGCGGTGCAGCGATGTTCAGATGGGCGTACATCAGAGTCGGCCCATCACCAGCGAAGGGTTGCTTCCCGGTCAGACACTCGTAGAGCAGACACGCCAGGGAGTAGACATCGGTCCGACGATCGATCGCACCCTCGAGGAAACGCTCCGGAGCCATGTAGTCGAAGCTGCCCAAGGCCGCCCCGGTCAGAGTCAACCTCTGCCCGTCATCCTCAGCCGTTCGGGCGATCCCGAAGTCGACCAGATAGACGAAATCCTGGTCACTGTTTTCGTCGCGGTAGCTGACCAGCACGTTCGACGGTTTGACATCCCGATGGATCAGCCCATCGGCGTGCGCCGCATCCAGGGCCCGGGCGACCTGACTGACGATGTCGACAGCGCGCTCGACGGGCAACGCGCCATGCTCGGCCAGGACCGTCGCGAGATCTGCGCCGTCAACCAGACGCATGTCCAGGAACAACCGGCCTTCGATCTCGCCGAAGGAGTGGATGGGGACCACGTGAGCCTCCCGCAATCGGGCGGCAAGCTCGGACTCACGACGGAACCGCGCACGGTAACTCTCGTCCTCGGCCAGGAATGGAGTAAGCACTTTGAGGGCGACCATCCGCCGGTGACTCTCGTCGTAGACTCTCGTCGTGGGCCTGGTAGACCTCGCCCATCCCCCCGCGACCGAGCAGCCCCTCGATCCGGTAGGGACCAAACCCTTCCCCGGCCTCCACGTCATCCCGTCCCAGTCGGACGTGCACAACGCCTTGGCTGTTTCGCGGCGAGCATAGCCCGATCTGACGATCATCGGCCGGATGCGGTGGCCCCCGGACCCAACACTTAGAACAGTGCCGCGGTGAGCCTCTTCCGAGCGGACACGACTAGAGGGTCGTCGTCCCCGACCAGGGCAAAAAGCTCCAACAGCCCCTCGCGAGCGCCGTCGCGATCTTCCCCGGCGGTGGCTCGGATGACCGCGAGCAGTCGATCGAAAGCAGCCTCGACCTGACCTTGCGCAAGTTCGACGTCCGCGGCCGCTCGGGCCGCACCTGCATTCCTTGGATCTGCGTCGGCGGTGGCAACGGCGTCTGGACCCGCGGCTTCGGCGCGCCGCAGTAGTTGGATCTGGGACAGGGCGAGCGCGGCGATCGGGTGGTCCGGTTCAGCGGCCAGTATGTCGGCGTAAGCGGTCTCGGCGGCGTCGAGGTCACCGCGTGCCACCGCGTCCTCGGCAGCGTCCAGTCGCGGGTCTTCCTCGCCTTGCGCGCCCCCGTCCAGGCTGTCCTCAGTCTGCGCGGCTCCCGCAGAAAGTTGCCCGCCAGCCGCCTCGACCACCGCGGCGAGGAATTTTCGCACCTCGCCCTCTGGTAGCGCGCCGTTGAACTCCGCCGCCAGCGCGCCCTGCAGCACTGCCTTGACCGCGGGGATGCTCTGCACCTGCAGCCCTTCAGCCAACCGCTGGTTGGAGTCGATGTCGACCTTGGCCAGGATCCAAGCACCGTCACCTTCTGCGACCAGCTTCTCCAACACTGGAGACAGCTGCTTGCACGGCTGACACCACTCGGCCCACA
>JACCUF010000224.1 GCA_013811975.1 Geodermatophilaceae bacterium
GGTCCAGTCCGCGACGATCCTGCACTCCAACGGGGACGCCCTCGACATCGCGGTACGCGACGGCCGGATGGTCGGCGTCCGTGGCCGCGCCGTGGATCGGGTCAATCGCGGCCGGCTCGGCCCCAAGGACCTTTTCGGGTGGCAGGCCAATCAGTCGCCGGACCGGCTGACCCGTCCCCTGGTGCGCCAAGACGGGCGACTGGGCGCGACTACGGGCTCGACCTCGACGCCGAGGCGTCGGAGGACTCCGGACCGCTGGCCGCACTGCGGCAAAAAGGTTCGGAGCTGGTCGGCCGCCGGTCCGAGCCCGCCCTGCTCCTGCTGGCGGACCTGCGCCGTATCCACCGGATGGCGGCAGGAGTGTCGCTGGACTGGGAGGTGCTCGCCCAGTCGGCCCAGGCCGCCCAGGACCGTGAGCTGCTGGCGCTGAGCACGCGGTGTCACCCGCAGACGCTGCGTCAGCTCAAGTGGGCAAACGCGATGGTCAAGGAGCTGTCGGCCCAGGCCGTGATGAGCTGATGGGGAATCGTCACCAGATCCGGACGCGGTCCTGCGGTGCCAGCCACATCCCATCCCCCTCGACGACGTCGTAGGCGGCATAGAACTCGTCGAGGTTGCGCACCACGTTGGCGCGGAACTCCGGTGGAGAGTGTGGGTCGACTGACAGCCGGCGGATGGCCTCGGCGTCGCGGGTCTTGGCCTTCCAGCACCGCGCCCAGCCCTCGAAGAACCTCTGCGGTCCGGTCATCCCATCGACCACCGGCGCCTCCAGTCCGCCCAACGAGATCAGATAGGCCACGTAGGCGATCGTCAGCCCACCGAGGTCGCCGATGTTCTCCCCGACGGTGAACGCGCCGTTGACGACGTGCTCGTCGGAGAGGTCGCGCGGTGAGAAATTCGCGTACTGCTCGATCAACGCCTGCGCCCGCGCGTCGAAATTCTGCCGGTCGGCGTCGGTCCACCAGTCAAGGAGATTGCCGGCGCCGTCGTACTTCGAGCCTTGATCGTCGAATCCGTGGCCGATCTCATGACCGATGACCGATCCGATGGCTCCGTAGTTCACCGCATCGTCGGCCTCGAGGTCGAAAAACGGTGGCTGCAGGATGGCGGCCGGGAAGACGATCTCGTTCATACCCGGGTTGTAGTACGCGTTCACCGTTTGCGGCGTCATGAACCACTCACCTCGATCGACAGGTGCACCGATCTTGACCAGCTCGCGATCGAATTCGAAAGCGGATGCGGCCCGGACGTTTCCGACCAGATCATGACGATCGATGGTCAGCGCGGAATAGTCCCGCCAGGTGTCCGGATAGCCGACCTTCGGGGTGAACATCCCCAGCTTGTCCAGAGCTCTGCGCTTGGTCTCCGCGCCCATCCACTCCAAGGCACTGATGTTGCGGCGATAGGCCTCGACGAGGTTGTCCACCAACTGCGCCATGCGCGCCTTGGCCAGCGGCGGGAAGTGCCGTTCCACGTACAGCTGCCCGGCCACCTCACCCAGCGCCCCCTCGACGAGGGAGATGCCACGCTTCCAGCGGACCCGCTGCTGCGGCGTCCCGCTCAGCGTCCGGCCATAGAAGTCGAATCGCTCCGCACTGAGATCTGCCGACAGGTATGGCGACCGGCTGCTCACAACCTTCCAGGCAAGCCAGTCCTTCCAGTCCGCGAGTGGTAGCTCGGCCAGGGTGTCGGACCACGTCGTGAGAAAGCTCGGCTGGCGTACGACGACTTCGGCAAAAGCCTTGTCGGGAGCGCCTAGACCGGACAGCCAGGCAGCCCAATCGACGTGCGGTGCCTGCGCTTCCAACTTGGCACGATCGAGGAGGGTGTAGGTGGCAACGGCATCCCGGCTGTGTACGACGTCCCAGTGACCGGCGGCGAGCCGGGTCTCCAGCGCCATGATCCGCCCGGCGGTGTCCGTCGCGGTCACTGCGGTGGCTGCGTACCCGGACAGCTCCAACATCCGGGCCACATGCGCGACGTACGCCCGGCGCGTTTCGGCGAAGACGTCCCCCCGGTAGTAGGACTCATCGGGTAGGCCGAGCCCGGACTGGTTGAGGTGCACCAGGTATCGGGACGAGTCGCGAGCGTCGGTGTCGACGTACAAACCGATCGCGTCGCCCCCGCCGGTCCGGTGCAGGCGTCCGGCCAGGGCGAGCAGCGCCGAGCCGTCCTCCACCGCGCGAACGTCCGCGAGTTCCTCGCTGATCGGTGCGCTTGCCAGCTCATCGGCGCGTTCGGCATCCATGAAGCTTGCGAACAGGTCACCGACCTTGCGCGCAGCAGTTCCGGCTGGTGCATCACTGGCCGCTGCCTGCTCCACGATCACGCGTACGTCAGCCTCCGCAGTGTCGCGCAGCTGGATCATGCTGCCGTAGGAAGCCCGGTCGTCGGGTGTCTCGGTGTGCCGGACCCAGGCGCCGTTGACGTACCCGAAGAGGTCGTCCTGCGGTCGTACGTCGGTGTCGCGATCTGGCGTGCTGATTCCTGACTTCACTCGTCCGCCTCGTCCGAATCTCGCGATCATGGCGCCCTGACCACAATCCCGGCCGATTTCTGGCCGCAGCGCCATGATCGCTGGTGTGGAGCAGGCTCAGCGCAGCGGGTGCCGGTCGATCAACTGCCGGACGATGACGTTGCGTTGGATCTCGTTCGTGCCCTCGCCGACGATCATGAGCGGGGCATCGCGAAAGTACCGTTCGACGTCGAACTCGGTGGAATAGCCGTACCCGCCGTGGATTCGAACCGCATCCAGGGCAATCTCCATGGCGGCTTCGGAAGCGAACAGCTTGGCCATCCCGGCCTCCAGGTCCGCGCGCTCGCCGGAGTCGAACCGGCGGGCGGCGTAGAGCACGAGTTGCCGGGCGGCGGTGAGCTTGGTGGCCATGTTGGCCAGGTAGTTGCCGATCGACTGGTGCTTCCAGATCGGCTGTCCGAAGCTCTCCCGCTCCTGCGCGTACCGGATCGAGTCCTCCAACGCCGCACGACCCACGCCGACCGCTCGTGCGGCGACCTGGATCCGGCCGATCTCCAGGCCGCGCATCATCTGCGCGAATCCTTGTCCCTCGGCTGATCCCAGCAGGGCCGTACGCGGGACCCGGAAGTCGTCGAAGGCGAGCTCGCAACTCTCCACACCCTTGTAGCCCAGCTTGGGCAGATCGCGGGACACCGTGAAGCCGGGCCCTTTCTCGACGAGCAGGATGCTCACGCCGCTGTGCGCAGGTTCGGCTGCCGGGTCGGTCTTGCACAGGAGGGCGACAAGCGCCGAACGCCGGGCATTCGTGATCCAGGTCTTGGATCCGTTGACGACGTAATCAGCACCGTCCTGGCGAGCGGTCGTCCGGATGGCCTGCAGGTCCGAGCCGCCGCCCGGTTCGGTCAACGCCATCGTCGCCCGGATCTCGCTAGTGGCCATCGCGGCCAGGTAGCGGTCCTTCTGCTCGTCCGTTCCGTACGACTGGATCAGCTTGGCGACGACGGTGTGCCCGCCCATGGCGCCGGCCAGGCTCATCCAGCCGCGGGCCAACTCCTCGGTCACCAGCGCGTAGCACGAGGTGGATACCTCGGTCTCGCCGTACGGCTGACCGATCCCGAGGCCGAAGATGCCGAGTCGCTTCATTCCCTCGATCAGGTCCTCGGG
>JACCUF010000228.1 GCA_013811975.1 Geodermatophilaceae bacterium
ACAGACCGTCCTACGGCAATCGTTCGAGACGACGCCGACGGTGCAGCAGCACGGCTACACCGACCTGTACGGCAATGCCTGTCAGCGGCTCAACCTGCCGGCGGGGACGTCCGCGGTGCGCTACGACGCAGTGGTAGAGGTGCCCGACGCGACCGAAAAGGTCGACCTCGACGTTCCCGAGACCCCGGTCAGCGAGCTCCCCGACGACGCACTGCACTACACGTTGGCCAGCCGCTACGTGCTACCCGACGTCCTGGGATCCGAGGCCTGGGAGCGCTTCGGCGCGCAGATGCCCGGGTACCGGCGCGTGCAGGCGATCGTGAACCACGTCAACGGATATCTGGAGTTCACCCACGGCTCGAGCACCCCGCTGACAACGGCCGTCGACGTTCACGAATCACGTCAGGGCGTCTGCCGCGACTACGTCCACCTGGCGATCACCTTCTGCCGGGCGCTGAACATCCCAGCCCGCTACGTCTTCGGCTACCTCCCGGACATGGATGTCGTGTTACCGCCTGGGGAGATGGATTTTGCCGCCTGGATGGAGGTCTATCTCGGCGACCGGTGGTGGACCTTCGACCCCCGTAACAACAGACCGCGCAAGGGCCGCGTCGTCATCGGGCGCGGCCGCGACGCGCTCGACGTGGCCATGGTCACGACGTACGGCGCCCCGCAACTCGTCGCAATGAAGGTCTGGGCGGACGAGGTTCCGGAGTCGGAATGACTCGCTTCCACCAGTGGCGCACGAGCGGACGGGTGAGGATAGCGACGACGGCACCGGTGGCAACGAGTCCGGCGGCGACAACAGCCGATGAGGCTACCGGCGCTGTTGTGGATCGATCCGATGTACGACCAGCCGCAGAAACTGCCCCGGCCAGCACTGCAACGGCATCCGGCTGATCTCCGGCAGAACCGCCTCGTGCGGCGTAGGGAACTCCCACCTCTCCCGCAGGCGCCAGTCCGAGTGCGGCGAACCGCGGCAGAGTGGCCGTCCAGGCGACGCAGAAGAGCAGGAACCGGCAGGCCAGGTAGATGAACAACAGGATGCCGACAACGCTGCCGAACACCCCGGCTGAAACATTGTTGGATACCAGCGACAGATACACGCCGCCGATCAGCTTGAGGACCTCGAAGCCGACCGCGGCCAGGATTGCGCCCGGCAGGACGGCGCGGTAGGTGATGTCGTGTCCGGACAGACTGCCGAACAACCAGGCAAAGACCAGGGTGCTGCCCGCAACGGCCAGGGCGATGGCCAGCGCCCCGATGATCAAGTTGACGCCCGGGAATTCCGAGAGCCCGACCAGATCCACAAAGAACGAGGCTGCTGCCGTACCCACTGCCGTGACGGCCAACGATGCAGCCAGACCGCCGCCGAACCCGACCAGCGTGAGCAGGTCACGAGCGTTGTCCCGGAGAAAGCTGCCCGCCTCCGGATTGCCCTGCCACAGGGTCTGGATCGCCAGGCGCAGCTTGCTGATCCAGGCGAGTCCGGCATAGATCAGGCCCAAAAATCCCACGATTCCAACGGCATTACGCGACTCGATCGCCGCGTTGAGTGCCTCGACCAGTTGGTCTCCGGCCGAACCCGGGATGTAGTCGACGATCTGGGCGATGACGTCGTCGAGCAACTCCGGCCGGCCGGCCAGCACGAAGCCGAACACCGATGCGGCCAGGAGCAGCGACGGGAACAACGCCAGAAATCCGAAGTAGGTGATGCTCCCCGCCAGGACATCAGCGTTTCGCTCGACATAGAGGGTGGCGGCCCGGATGACGTGGTCGAGCCAGCCATGACGCTCGCGAAGCCGATCGAGGCGACCGGGTTCCTTCGCTGCGGGGTTGTCGCTCGACGACGGTGCTGGCTCACCCACCCGCTGTTCCCTGCAACGGGTATCGCGTCACGGGGACCCATCGTCCGGACAGATCCCGCTCAAAGGCGCAGAAGGCGTCCACCTGGACGCGTTCGTCCACGTTCAGGAGTCCGTCATAGGCCAGGTCGAGCATGTCCGGCGGCACGTCATGGGCGATCGTGACGTGCGGGTGGTACGGAAAGGTCAGGGGGCGGCTCAACAGACCGGATCGGATGTCGCCGGCCAGCAGCTCGCACGCCGAGATGCCGTCGGCCACGTTGACGAACACCACTTGCGACACCGGGCGAAAGGATCCGGTTCCGGCCAGGTGGAGCCGGAACGGTGCATGGCGCGCTGCGACGGTGCCCAGGTGCTGGTGCAATTCCTGCGCCGCCATCCCGGACACATCGGTGGGGGGCAGCAGGGTGACGTGCGGAGGGATCAGCTGGGCCAGCTGGTCACCGACCTTGCTCCGCCACTCGGTCAATAGCGTCCCAAGCGGGTCGGGGATCGGGATCGCAATCCCCAGAACGCTCATCGGGGCGCGGGCATGCTGGGCAGCAACCCGATCCGCTCCTCGGCCAAGGTCAGGGTGACATCAGCGACGGCGGCCGCGCGTTGCGCCCCTGAGGCCAGCACCCGATCGACCTCGCCCGGGTCGTCGAGCAGTTCCCTGGTGCGCACCCGGATCGGCCCGACGACCGCCTCGACCGCGTCGGCGACATCCGCCTTCAGCTGTCCGTACCCGGCACCGGCGTACTGCTCCTCGAGCTTGTCCAGGCCGGTGGCGGTGAGTGCGGACAGGATCACCAGAAGATTCGACACGCCCGGCTTGTTCTCCGGGTCGTGAACGATCTCCCGGCCGGTGTCGGTGACCGCACTCCTGATCTTCTTGGTGTTGACCGCGGGATCGTCCAGCAACTCGAGGATTCCGGCGACACTCGACGCGGTCTTGCTCATCTTCGCGGTGGGGTCGGACAGGTCGGCGATCCGTGCGGTCTCCTTGACGATGTAGGGCTCAGGCACGGTGAAGGTCTGTCCCAATCGGCTGTTGAATCGCTTCGCGAGATCGCGCGTTAGCTCGAGGTGCTGGCGCTGATCTTCGCCCACCGGTACCGCATCAGCGTGATAGAGCAGGATGTCGGCGGCCTGGAGCACCGGATAGCTGAACAATCCGACCGTCACCCGATCTCCATCGGCTGACTTCGCTGACTTGTCTTTGAACTGCACCATGCGACCGGCCTCGCCGTACCCGGTCATGCACGCCAGCATCCACGCCAGCTGGGTATGGGCGCGCACGTGACTCTGCACGAACAACGTGCTCCGCTCCGGGTCGACGCCCATCGCCAGCAACTGGGCGGTGCTCGTACGGGTTCGGTACCGCAAGGCCGCAGGATCGGGCTCGACAGTCAGCGCGTGCAGGTCCACGACGCAGTAGAAGGCGTCGTGGGTCTCCTGTAGCGCGACCCAGTGCCGCAGAGCTCCCAGGTAGTTGCCGAGGTGGAATGAGTCGGCTGTCGGCTGAATACCGGACAGCACCCTGGGGCGCGGCATTCGTCCATCCTTGCAACAGGTCGGGACGCAACGAAAGCGAGGGCTCAGGCTCGCGAGGCGTCCCAGGCGGCTACCGCGGACAGGAAGGCGTCGTTCTCGTACGGCTGACCGATCGTGACGCGCGCCCCGTCCCCGGCGAACGGACGGACGATGACGCCGCGTGCTTCGCAGAAACCCGCGAACGCCAGTGCTTCAGTCCCGAGCACAAGCCAGACGAAGTTGGCGTGGCTCTTCGGGACCGGCTGCCCGAGGTCGGCCAGCGCGGCGGTGACCCGCTCGCGCTCAGCGACCACCGCGGCGCAGCGCTCCCGCATCTCATCCTCGGCTGCCAGCGAGGCAACGGCGGCGACCTGGGCCAGCGTGGACACGCTGAACGGGACGTAGGTCTTGCGTACCGCCGTGGCTATTGCCGGGTCCTCGGCCAGCAGGTACCCCACCCGAAGACCGGCCAGGCCATAGGCCTTTGAAAAGGTCCGCAGCACACAGACGTTGGGTCGGCCGCGCATCAACTCGCGCCCGTCCGGGATGTCCGGGTCGGTCACGAACTCGCGGTAGGCCTCGTCGATCACGATCAGCGTGTCCGGCCCGACAGCATCGAGCAGGATCTCGAGCCCGGCGCTGCCCAACGCCGTAGACGTGGGGTTGTTTGGATTGCAGACGAAAACCATCCGCGTCGCGTCGGTGATCGCGGCTGCCATCGCCTCGGGATCATGGGTCTGCTCGCGCAGCGGTACGGGCACCAGGGTGGCCCCGGCGACCGTGACCAGCAGCGGATAGGCCTCGAACGAGCGCCAGGCGACCAGCACCTCATCACCGGGACCGGTGTAGGACTGGAGCAGTTGCTGACACAGGCTCACCGAGCCACAACCGATGGCGATGGACTCGGCCGGGAGGTCGAATCGACGCGCCAGCGCAGCGGTGAGTTCCGTGGCGCCGTTGTCGGGATACCGGTTGACGTCGGAGGCGGCTTGCGCGATGGCTGCAACGACACTGGGCAGCGGCGGATACGCGATCTCGTTGCTGGCCAGCTTGATCGCTTGGGACAAGCCGAGTTCCCGTGCCAGGTCTGCTGCGCTGCGCCCGGGTTTGTAGGCCGGGAGTTCGGCGATGGCAGGCCGTACCGGTACCGACACAGTTTGGGATCCGCCTCCTCGTGCTGGTCGCTTCGTGTCGCCTGCAGCCGGCAGGCTGACCGCAGTGTTCGCCTAGGCTGCCGGGCGTGAAGGTTCTGGTTGCCGGTGGTGCCGGCTACATCGGCAGCGTAGTCACGGCCGCGTTGGTGCAAGCCGACCACGAGGCGGTGGTCCTGGACGACCTGTCCACCGGCCACCGGGACGCGGTTCCGGACGGCGTGAGCTTCGTCGAGTCCTCCCTGTCGGACGTGAGCAAGGTCCTGACCCGGGATGCGGGATTCGACGCGGTCATCCATCTCGCGGCAAAGAGCCTGGTCGGTGAATCCGAGCAACGACCGGAGCTGTACTGGCGGGAGAACGTCGGCGGAGCGATGGACCTGCTCGATGCGATGCGAGCAGCCGACGTACGCCGGATCGTGTTCTCCTCCTCGTCGGCGACGTACGGCAATCCAGAGGTGGTACCGATCGAGGAGGATGCCCGTACCGAGCCGACCAGCGTCTATGGCGCGACGAAGCTGACGATCGACCACATGCTCACCGGCGAGGCTCGGGTGCACGGTCTGGCCGCGGTCAGCCTGCGCTACTTCAACGCCGCCGGGGCCGCGTACGGGCTCGGCGAACGGCACGCGACCGAGACGCACCTGATCCCGATCGCGCTGCAGGTGGTCACCGGAGCCCGGGAAAAGCTGTCGGTGTACGGCACGGACTATCCGACCCCGGACGGCACCTGCATCCGGGACTACATACACGTGGCCGACCTGGCCGCCGCGCACCTTTTGACGCTGGAGGTGGTCCAGCCCGGTGAGCACCGGATCTACAACCTCGGCAGTGGCAGCGGCTACTCGGTCCGTGACGTGGTCGCGGCCGTGCGTGAGGTCACCGGACATCCGGTGCCGGTCGAGGACGGCCCCCGCCGCCCCGGTGATCCGGCCAAGCTGGTGGCCAGCAGCGCCCGGATCGCGCAGGACGTCGGCTGGGCGGCGCGGCACGGCCTGACCGACATGGTCAGCGACGCCTACGAGGTACTGACGGCCCGACTGCTCAACTGACCGACTCCTGCGCCGCGACGGAGTCCGGTTTCCCTTCGGATCGCTGCGCTGACTCCTCGGCCAGCTCGGGCGCGACGCTCACGTGCAGCCGGGCGACCCGGCGACCGTCCATGGCCATCACCGTCAGCAGGTGGTCACCGGCCCGCACCTGGTCCCCGACGTCGGGGAGATGACCGAGTTCGGACAGGACATAGCCAGCGACGGTCTCGTACGGGCCGTCCGGCAGCTCCACGCCGGTCTCTTCGGCGAAGTCGTCGAGATTCAGCAGACCGTCGACGTCGACCTCGGATCCGGTCCGTCGACTGCCCTGCGGCTGCTCGTCGTATTCGTCCCGGATGTCGCCGATCACTTCCTCGATCAGGTCCTCGAGGGTGACGATGCCGTCGGTGCCGCCGTACTCGTCGGCCACGATCGCGAGGTGCTGTTGGTTGCGGCGCATCTCCGACAGCGCGACGAGCACCTTCTTCGATCCCGGCATGTGCAGGACGTCACGGGAAATGTCGCCGACCGTGGTGGCCCTGCCGCCCTTTTGGCTGGAACGCAGCAGGTCGCGTACATGCACGAAGCCCAGGACGTCGTCGGTATCACGCCCGATAACCGGGTACCTCGATCGGCTGGTGTCTGCCACCAGCTTTGCCGCCTTGCTCACTGTCATGGTCGATTCGAGGAACTCCACCTCCGTACGCGGGACCATGACTTCGCTGATCTGGCGTTCTCCGGCGTTGAACACGTCGTTGATCAGCCGGCGCTCGTCGCTACCCAGCGCTTCATGCGCCGCGACGAGATCTCTGAGTTCCTCCGAGCTGATCGACTCTCCTGATGCCTTGGGATCGCCACCGAAGATCCGGACAACGATGTCGGTGGACCGCGACAGCAGCCAGATCAACGGTCGGAAGATGGTGGCTACGCGGTCCACTGGACCGGCGACCAGTTCCGCGACCTGCTCGGCCCGTTGCAGCGCAAGGCGTTTGGGCACCAGTTCACCGAGGACTAGAGACACGTAGCTGATCGCGATCGTCACCACGACGAGGGCAAGGACGTCTGCAAATCCGTCGGCCATACCCAGGCCGACCAGCCAGTCGGAGAACGGCCCGGACAACGCCGCTGCGCCGAAGGCTGCCGACAAGAATCCGGCCAGGGTGACTCCGACCTGTACCGCCGCGAGGTAGCGGTTGGGCTCGGCCACGAGTTTCGCCAACCGCTTACCGCGCCGACCACGCTCGGCCATGCCTCGAACTTGTGACTCCCGAAGGGAGACGATTGCGATCTCGGCTCCGGAGAACGCGCCGCCGACCAGCACGAAGATCAGGATGAGACCGATGTTTGCCCAGACGCTGTCCATCTGCCGGTCAGCGCCTCGCCGGGTGGGTGCTGGTCGGCTCGAAGCTGCGGGGACCGAAGATATGCGGAGGGTCGTCCATCGCCATGAGGGTAGTCGAGCCGGGAGCTACTGACGCCCGGCGCTGATGCGTCCAGTTGACTGGGATCACGACGGGCGCAGACCGAGGGAGAACGTGGTGCAGTCCGAGGGAGAACGTGGTGCAGTCCAGAACGGCACGGTCTGAGACCGTTCGGGTACCGAACGGCGTGGACCTGCGGGTCCTGCGTTGGCCCGGCCAGGCTCCGGGCTTCGTCCTCGTCCATGGGCTGGCGTCGAATGCGCTGCTCTGGCAAGGGGTCTCGGAGGCGCTGTCCGGTCAACGGTGCGAGGACCGCGACGGCAATCCAAAGGACGACCGCGGTTCTTGGCGACGGGCACGCGGTCACCGCAATAGATCTACGGGGGCACGGGAATTCAGCCGTACCCGCATCCGGGTACGACACGGCGACCGCAGCCGCCGACGTGGCGGCGGTCATTTCGTCGCTGGATCTGGACCGACCTGTTGTCGCCGGGCAGTCCTGGGGCGGCAACGTCGTGGTCGAACTGGCGGCCACGGCGCCAGGTCTGGTCGGTGCCATCGCGCTTGTTGACGGCGGCTGGATCCGGCTGCAGGACACCCTTGCCAGCTGGGAGGAAGCGCTGCAGACGCTGACCCCGCCGGACATCGGTGACCGCTCCTGATCGGAGATGTCGTCCAGAATGCGGACCGAGCATCCGGACTGGCTCCCTTCCGGACAGCGCTGGGGTCCCAAACTCGACGCCGTGAACCGGGCCGCCGCTGCCCTGTGCAGGTCTGAGGTCCGGTGGTACGAGGGTTGCGACCGGGACCTGCACGCCCAGCATCCGAAGTCGCTCGCCGCGGATCTGCTGGCCCTTCGTGAGCGTGCGCAAGCTCCTGCAGCGACGGCAGACCGGCCATGACCCGGGCCGGGCGATTGGTGATCATGGGATCCGGGGAGACCGCCCCAACCATGGTGAAACCGCATCGGATGCTGCTGGAATCGGTTCCGGCAGATTCAGCGGTGCTACTGGACACGCCGTACGGATTCCAGCAGAACGCCGACGACATCACCGCAAGGGCGCGGCACTACTTCAGGCCAGCGTGGGGCATGAGGTGAGCGAGCTGGCTGGCGCAGCGCCGAGATCGACGGGCTGGCTCGGGAGCGCGCTCTCACCGTCGTACGGGCAGCGTGCTGGGTCTTTGCCGGTCCCGGCAGCCCGACGTACGCGCTGCGGGCATGGCGGGAGACTGCGCTGCCCGGGGTGCTGCGCGAAACCGTGGCGGGTGGCGGCACTCTGGTCTTTGCCAGCGCGGCCGCGTTGACACTGGGCTCGCACACCGTGCCGGTCTACGAGATCTACAAGGCCGGGATCGCCCCGTACTGGGAGCCGGGGCTCGATCTCGTCGCGGAGCTGACCGGGCTGCCGGCTGTCGTCATCCCGCACTACGACAATGCCGAGGGCGGGCATTACGACACCCGGTTCTGCTATCTCGGCGAAGCACGGCTGGCCGCGCTCGAGACCGAACTCCCGGACGAGGCCCTCGTGCTCGGGGTGGACGAGCACACCGCGGTGGTCCTCGATGTCGGTGCAGGGACGGTACGGGTGCTTGGCAACGGAGCACTCACCATCCGCCGGCGGGGCCCGAGCACCGTCCATACCAGCGGATCCGAAGTCAGGCTTGCCGACCTCGCGCTGGACCGAAATCTCACCTCTGGGTCGGGCCGTAGGACGCTCGACGCAGCTCACTTGGCCGGTTCGGGAGCGAACCCGCCCTTCGACACCGCCCAAAGCGCCGGTTCGGGAGCGAACCGGCCGCCAGTGTTGTGGTCTGGTTCGCCTGCCGTATCGCTGCGGGCGGCCGCTGACCAGTGCCGCAGCCGCTTCAGCTCGGCGATTCAGGGCCGCGACATCGACGCCGGCGTGGATGCCGTGTTGAACCTGGAGCAGGCGATCTCGGACTGGGCAGACGACACGTTGTCCTCCGCGGACGGCGATCACGCGCACGGATTGCTACGCTCGATGGTCGTCGAACTCGGCGAACTCGCCAGTCTTGGGGCCGCCGATCCGGCCGATCTGATCCGCCCGTATGTCGACCTGTTGGTCACCCTGCGAGACCGGGCCAGGGCCGCGAAGGACTTTGCCGCCAGCGACGAGAGCCGCGATTTCCTGACCTCCTCCGGAGTTCAGGTCCGCGACACCCCACAAGGGACGGCCTGGTGCCGCGCCTAACTGTTGTCGGGGTTCGCCCGGCGGGTCTTCCAGCCGCGCTTGGCTGCTCTGCTTCGCCGTCGCCGGGCTCGTTCAGCATCCTGCGCGGCGTGAACCGTGGCTCTGTGTTCCTTGCGCAGGGCGTATTCGGCCTTGCGCTGTTCGGCTTGGACTGCGTTCTCGGAGCGAACCGGCCAGCGAAATGGCAGATCGGGGCTGACGCCGGGAAAGCGCGGGCCGTACCAGTCCGGATCCTTGCGCACGAGAGCCGACCGGTGGCTCAGGTGCAGGTCTTCATCGCCCAACCAGGCCGGCAGCGTTGCGGCTCGGGCAAGTTCGGCTTGGGTACGGATGTGCTCGACCCCGATCGGCCGCAAGTCGGCGGCGATGGTGGCGGCGCAGGTGTCGCCGTGGCCCAGCTCGGTCCAGACCTTGCAGCAGGTCAGGCCATAGCGGCCAAGTGCCTCCTCGTACCCCTTCCACATGAGCACGGCGGGATGCTGCGCCCAGCCGTACCCCGGCCAGGTCAAGGCGCGGACGACCTGGATCGTCTCGACCCGCTGCTTACCGAGCCGCTTCGGGTCCAGCGCGCGAGCGGACTGCTCGAAGTCGGCGTAGGGCAAGAAGGTCTGCACAGCACCCACCGTATTGCCGCCCTTTTCGCGATAACGGTGCGATTGGGCGGCCCGAGGCCGCCCTTATCGCGATATCTGCTGCATTGCAGCCCCGCAGGAGCACGTGGCGGCCTGTGGATACGCGCTGCAGTGACCTCCGCAATGCTCGACGCTGCTGACATGCGCTTATCCAGTCCGGTCCCAAGAGAATTGCGCGGTCAGCTCTTTCGCGGCCGCGATGCCATGGATTTGGGCCTGGTGACCCGGGGATTCCTCCGGGGTCCCGCATTCCGCCGGGTGGTTCACGGCGTCTATGTGGACGCTCGAGTGCCCATCGATCATGGACTCCGGGCAAGGGCCGCCCTCATGGTGCTTCCAACCGAGTCGGTTCTGACGGCGAATTCGGCGGCTTGGTGGTACGGCGTCCGGCTCGCCGGTCGTGATCAGTCGGTGACTGTCGCCCTCCCGCCGGACGTGCATATCGCCGGGCCACAGTTCGTCCGTCTTCATCGCACGCCGATCCTGCCGGAGGACATCACAGTGCGAGACGGGCTCCGAATTTCCCTGCCAAGCCGTACTGCTTGGGACCTGGCGACGCTGAACGATCTGACTTCGGCCGTGAAGTACGTCGACGCCCTCATGCACGATGGCTGGCTCACCGAGTCTGACCTCGATCGACGCCTGGCAACCGGTTCAGGACTCTGGCGGGTCAGGAAAGTGCGTACGGTCGCGCAGTGGACCGACGCCCGAAGTGAATCGCCTGCTGAGTCGGAGTTACGCATAATCGTTCGGCAGTCGCGCCTTCCCGCTCCAGAGCTTCAGCACGAAGTACGCCGTCTGGGCAGACTGATCGCTCGGGTCGATTTCGCTTGGCCGGAGCATCGGCTAGCCCTGGAGTACGACGGTGCCGGCCACACTGACCTACGGAGCATGCGTTTGGATCGTCGCCGTCTCAATGCGTTGGTCGAGGCCGGCTGGACCGTCATCCACGCGACGGCTGCAGACCTGCGCCGGCCTGCGTCCCTGATCGCCCAATTGCGTGCGGCCCTGAGCACACCGCTAGCTGCCTGACCGGAGCCGACCAGATGAGCGCCTTTCTCGCGATAACTGCGCCTTTGGCAGGCGGAGACGAGCCCTTATCGCGAAAACGGTGGAAACGAAGGAGCGCGTCAGGCGAGTTTGGCCTGGAGGTTCTCGTCCAGCGCGGCGAGGAACTGCTCGGTGGTCAGGAACGCCTGGTCGCGGCTGACCAGCAGCGCCAGGTCCTTGGTCATCTTTCCGATCTCCACGGTCTCGATGCAGACCTGCTCGAGTGACTCGGCGAACCCGCTGACCTCCGGTGTCGAGTCGAGCTTCCCGCGGTGCTTGAGGCCCCCGGTCCAGGCGAAGATCGACGCGATGGGGTTCGTCGAGGTCGGCTTCCCGGCCTGGTGCTGGCGGAAGTGCCGGGTGACCGTCCCGTGTGCGGCCTCAGCCTCGACCGTAGCGCCGTCCGGCGTCATCAGCACCGACGTCATCAGGCCGAGCGAGCCGAAACCCTGCGCGACCGTGTCGGACTGCACGTCCCCGTCATAGTTCTTGCACGCCCAGACATAGCCGCCCTCCCACTTCATCGCCGCCGCGACCATGTCGTCGATCAACCGGTGCTCGTAGGTCAACCCGGCGGC
>JACCUF010000235.1 GCA_013811975.1 Geodermatophilaceae bacterium
CCACAATCGCAGGCATGAGTGATCGGGACCTGCCTCCGAACTGGCCGGAGGCCGTCTGGCCGCCCGGTACGCCGGACTGGGAGGCAAGTGCTACCAAGTGGCTGCTGGACCAGGTTCCACCTGAGTACCGGCGCTATGACGTGTTGCGCCGTTATCCGATGATGCTTGCCCGGTTTGCCTCCGATCACACCACCGCGGCACTGGAGGCCGCCCGTAACGGCTGGCGGTCGCTCCGCGTGGAACTGGGTGACGAGCTTCCCGCGGAGGCGCTGGAGGCGGCGATGGACGCCTACGAGCGAGAGGGGTCCCGGCTGACCGCAGTAGCCCGTTCGGTGGAGGTGGTCTCGGCCGCACTGCGCGGGCGCCGCTGGGTTCCGCGCCTGTGAAGGCGTCCCGCCTCACAGTCAAGTAGTCCGAGCGGTCAGCCGCCACGACTACACTCGGTACTCCGCCGGGCCACCGGCCCGCAGCGGATGATGAAGCGAGAAGTTCAGGGGGCGAGCCACGTCGTGCCGTTGTTGGCGACGATCACCAGCCCAGCTGATCTGCGGGCGTTGCCTGCCGAGCAGTTGCCGGCGTTGGCCACTGAGGTCCGAGACTTCCTGGTCCGAAGTTGTGCTCGTACCGGGGGACACCTTGGCCCCAATCTCGGAGCGGTCGAGCTCACCATCGCTCTTCACCGGGTCTTCGACTCGCCGCGTGAGCCGATCATCTTCGACACCGGTCACCAGTGCTACGTACACAAGATCCTGACCGGGCGGCAGGGCGGATTCGAGCACCTAAAAACCGCCGGCGGCCTATCCGGCTACCCCTCCCGGGCGGAGTCCGAGCACGACTGGGTGGAGAATTCGCATGCCTCAACGGCCCTGTCCTATGCCGACGGGATGGCCAAGGCCTTTGCCGTACGGGGAGACAGCCGCCCGATCATCGCGGTCGTCGGGGATGGCGCGCTGACCGGCGGGATGTGCTGGGAGGCATTGAACAACATCGCCGCTGCCAAGGACCGGCCGGTGATCATCGTGGTGAACGACAACGGGCGCTCGTACTCACCCACGATCGGTGGGCTGGCCGACCGCCTGGCCTCGCTACGGCTGCGTCCGGGATATGAAGACATGCTGGAAGGGATCAAGAAATCCCTCGACCGAACGCCGATGGTGGGGCCGGCGCTCTACGACGCGTTACACGGCATGAAGAAGGGCATCAAGGACGTTCTGGCCCCGCAGGGAATGTTCGAGGACCTGGGCCTGAAGTACGTCGGTGCCGTGGACGGCCATGACATCGAGGCCCTGGAGTCGGCGTTCCGGCGCGCCCGGGACTTCGGTGCACCGGTCATCGTGCACTGTGTGACGACCAAGGGATTCGGGTACGCCCCCGCGCAGGCCGACGAGGAGGACGCCTGGCACAGTACCGGCGCCTTCGACCCGGACAACGGCATGAGCACGCTGGAGGCCGCACCCACCTGGACCGAGGCGTTCTCCGCCGAACTGGTTCGGATCGGTGCCGCCCGAAGTGATGTCGTCGCGGTCACCGCGGCGATGCTCTACCCGACCGGGTTGGCGGCCTTTGCTCAGGCCTATCCGGACCGCACCTTCGACGTCGGGATTGCCGAGCAGCATGCCGTCGCCTCTGCCGCAGGGCTGGCGATGGGCGGACTGCATCCCGTGGTCGCCATCTATTCGACGTTTCTCAACCGCGCCTTTGACCAGATGCTGCTTGACGTTGCGCTGCACCGCCTTCCAGTCACCTTCGTGCTGGATCGGGCTGGCATCACCGGCGACGACGGTCCCTCGCACAACGGAATGTGGGACCTCTCGATCCTGCACATCGTTCCGGGGATGCGGGTCGCCGTACCACGGGATGGGACGACCCTGCGGGCCGCCCTCCGCGCGTCCGTGGACACCTGCGACGGGCCGTCGGCCGTGCGCTTCCCCAGGGGAGGTCTCGCGCCCGATCTCCCGGCGCTGCGTTGCGCCGGTGCGGCCGACGGCCCCGGCTGCTCGGTTGACGTGATCAGCGAACCGTCATCGACCGAGCGCACCGACGTGCTCTGTATCGCGCTCGGCCCACTGGCCACCGCCGCACTCGCGACCGGCCAACGCTGCGAGCGGGAGGGCATCGCAGTACGCGTCGTGGCGCCCACCTGGGTCGCGCCGCTCCCACCTGCGCTGATCGAGCTGGCCAAACAGTCCAGGCTGGTCGTCACCGCCGAGGACGGCGGTCTGAACGGAGGGTTCGGGGCGGGCTATGCCCGCGCGTTGCGAGAATCTGGCAGTGACGCCACGCTGCTCACCCTCGGCCTTGAACAGGAGTTTGTAGCGGTGGGAAAGCGAGTGGAGTTGTTGAAGGCTGCGGGTCTGGATGCAGCGGGCCTCTACCGCTCGATCACCGGCGCGGTCGCCCGGCTCGACCGCGACCGCGACGACACCGGATCCGACCCGGCGATGGGCACCCTGGTCGAAATGCCCACGGCGAAGTTGAAAACCGGACCTCGATCGGTGGATCCGGCGACCCACTCCGGTCCGTCATAGCGGCATGCGCATCCTGCTCGTGGAAGACGAGCGCCAGTTGGCCGACACCCTCGCCCGCGGACTGCGCCGCGAGGGCATGGCAGTCGACGTCGCCTACGACGGTATCGAGGGCCACGAGAAGTGGACCTACACCGACTATGACGTCGTCGTTCTCGACCGTGATCTGCCGGGGATGTCCGGCGATGAGGTTATGCGCCAGCTGGCTGGGTCCGGCACGCTCACCCGGGTATTGATGCTCACCGCAAGTGGCAGTGTCCGCGATCGGGTCAATGGACTGTCCCTTGGTGCCGACGACTACCTGTCCAAGCCGTTCGCCTTCGCTGAACTCGTTGCCCGGATCCGCGCGCTGGGACGCCGGGCCACGCCTGCGGCACCGCCGGTACTCGCGGCTGGTGACCTGGTCCTAGACCCGGGCAAGCGGGTCGTACGGCGCGCCGAAGCGCCGATCGACTTGACTCGCAAGGAGTTCGGGGTGCTGGAGATGCTGCTGCGCGCCAATGGCGGTGTGGTCTCCAGTGAGGAACTGCTGGAGAAAGTATGGGACGAGCACGCTGATCCGTTCACCACGACGGTCCGAGTCACGATCATGACCATGCGCCGCAAGCTGGGGGAGCCGGCAATCGTCGACACCGTGGTCGGATCGGGGTATCGCATCGCCGTCGACTCGGCTTAGGCAGGCACAGGGCAGGCTGTCGGGCATGCGGGTCTCGCTGAGGTGGCGTCTGGCGCTGGCCTACGGCGCGTTGCTGTCGGTGGCCGCGGCCATCTTGCTTGCTGTGGCTGTCATCGTGGCCGATCAGACGGTCGCCGCCACGCCGGGTCTGCCGCCCGACACGCAGGTCGAGGTCGTCACCGCCGACGGCGCCACGGTGACCGTCTCGGCCGCCGCTGTTCAAGAGGCGCTGCGTGACCAGGCCCGGGATGCGATCCTGCGCACCGGCGGCCTGGCCTTCGGGTTCGTCGTCCTAGCCGGTTCCGCGGCCAGCTATCTCGTGGCCGGCCGGGTGCTGAGCCCGGTCAGCGAGCTGACCGTGATCGCCCGGCGGCTGTCCACGGCCACCCTTGCCCAGCGGATCTCATACAGCGGTCCGCGGGATGAACTCGCTGACCTCGCCGGTGCCTTCGACGAGATGGTCAGACGGCTGGATGCTGCATTCGCCGGCCAGCAACGCTTCGCCGCCAACGCCAGTCATGAGCTGCGTACGCCGTTGACGCTGATCCGCACCGAGGTGGACGTGGCCTTGAGCGATCCGAACGCCAGCGTCGACGAGTTGCGCACCTCCGCCGAGATCGTCCGCGAGGCCACCATCCGCGCCGACGCACTGGTCGAGTCCCTGCTGCTCCTGGCCCGAAGTGAGGCCGAGGCCCAGCAGGGAATGTTGAGCAGACGTGAATCGGTCGATCTCGCAGATCTCGTCCCGGGGGCATTGGCAGCAGTCGGTTCGGAGACGACCGAGCGCGATCTCAGCGTCGAGTCTTCGCTGGCTCCGGCCGGTACCGTAGGTGACCCCGAACTGCTTTCCCGGCTGGTCGGCAATCTGGTCGAGAATGGCGTACGGCACAACACCGATGGCGGGGCCCTGAGCGTCGGCACCGGGCGAAGCGGCGGGCGGGTTTGGCTGGTCGTTTCGAACTCGGGACCGGTCTTCGAGCAGGCCGAACTCGCCGACCTGCTCACCCCATTCCGCCGCGGTGGTGCAGGTCGATCGGGGGTACGGGGAGTTGGTCTGGGCCTATCCATCGTGCGAGCGGTGGTCGCGGCCCATCACGGCACGGTCGACCTGATCGCGTTGCCCGAGGGGGGCATGGAGGTTCGGATCACTCTCCCGGCGGGGGGAGCGGCGCGCCTCTAGATCCGTGGAGGGGTCACGGGTTTGGAGCGACCCGGGATCCAGCCTGAGGCCATCTGTCGACCGGTCCGCGCGGGCCGCGAGGCGATGTCGCCCCTACGGAGTCATCGAGGCCGAGGTCGGGACGCTGGCGACGCCGATCGGGTGGAACCGCGCGCCGGTGACCTTCTCGCTGATTCCCTCCCGATCCAGGTACGGCGTCACCCCTCCGATGTGGAACGGCCAACCGGCGCCCAGCAGCAGGCAGAGGTCGATGTCCTGCGCTTGCGCCACGACCCCCTCGTCGAGCATCAGCGCGATCTCCTCGGCCAGGGCTTGCAGCGCCGCGCCGCGTACCTCATCTGCTGTCATCGGCGCGTCGGCGGCGGCGAACATGGCGGCCACCTCCGGATCCACGTGCTGGCCGGACTCGTCCCAGATATAAACCCCAGCCTTGCCGGCCGCAACCAGCCTGCGCATGTTCTCGCTTACGCCGAATCGATGCGGAAAGAGCCCATGCAACGTCTCGCTGGTATGTAACGCGACTGCGGGCCCGACCAACTGCAACAGGACGAACGGGGTCATCGGTAATCCGAGTGGTTCCAGCGCCCGGTCGGCGACCTCGATCGGCGTGCCCCGGTCGACGGCGGTGATGACTTCGCCGAGGAAGCGGGTCAGCAACCGGTTGACCACGAAGGCCGGGGCATCCCGAATCAGGACGCAGCTCTTCTTCAGCGCCTTGCCGACCGCGAAAGCGGTTGCCAGAGTTACGTCGTCGGTTGCCGCGCCACGGACGATCTCCAGTAGGGGCAGAACCGCCACAGGATTGAAGAAGTGGAACCCGACGACTCGCTCCGGATGGGCGAGTTCGGCGGCCATCTCGGTGATGGACAGCGACGAGGTGTTGGTTGCCAGGATCGCTTCCGGGTCGACCACGGCCTCGACCTCGGCGAAGACCCGCTGCTTGACCGCCATGTCCTCGAAGACCGCTTCGAGGACGAAGTCAGCGTCGGCGAAGGCGTCCAAGGTCAATGAGCCGGAGACCAGGGACTTGAGCCGATTGGCCTTATCCGTGCTCACCCGCCGCTTGCCGAGCAACTTGTCGATCTCTGCGTGCACGTACCCGACACCGCGATCCAGGCGGTCGGAGTCCAGGTCGGTCAGGACAACGGGCACCTCCAGGCGACGCGCGAACAACAGCGCGAGTTGTCCAGCCATCAGACCCGCGCCAACGATCCCGACCTTGGTCACGGGTCGGGCCAGCTTGCTGTCCGGTACGCCGACCGGTCGCTTGGCCCGCTTCTGCACCAGGTCGAATGAGTAGAGCCCTGCCCGCAGTTCCTCACTCATCAATAGATCCGCGAGGGCCTGGTCCTCGGCAGCCGTGCCGGCGAGGAACTGGTCGGGTTCGGTTCCGCTGCGGGCGAGTTCGAGCAGTTCCAAGGCCCGGTACGGTGCAGGCGCGGCGACGTGCAGCTTGGCATCGACCAGCGCTCGCCCGCGATCCAATGCGAATGTCCAGGCATCGCCCCGGTCGATCTCAGGGCGGATGACCGTCGTGGCGCCGCTGAGAACGCTTGCCGCCCACTCGAGCGAGCGCTCCAGGAAGTCGGCTGGCTCGAAGCTGACATCGGCGAGACTGAGCTTGGCTGCTTGGCCGGCGTTGAGCATGCGGTTCTGGTTCAGAGCGTTGTCCAGAATCACGGTGACAGCTCCGTCAGCCCCGATCAGGTTGGGCAGCAACTGAGTTCCGCCCCACCCGGGCACGAGGCCGAGGAAGCACTCCGGCAGGGCGATGGCCGCCGTGCCGGTGGACAGCGTCCGATAGTGACAATGCAGAGCCAACTCGACCCCGCCGCCCATCGCGGCGCCATTGACGAAGGCGAACGTCGGGATCGGGGAGTCCTTGAACCGCCGGAACACGTGGTGGCCCAGGCGCGAAATCTGCAGCGCCTTGTCACGCGTGTCGACCAAGCCGATGCCGGACAGATCGGCGCCGACGGCGAAGATGAACGGCTTGCCGGTCACCGCGATCGCGGACACTGTGGGGGAGCGAGCCTCGATCGCGTCGAGGGCCGCGGCGAGGTTGGCCAGGCCGGCCGGACCAAACGTCGTGGGCCGGGTGTGGTCGAGGCCGTTGTCGATCGTGATCAGGGCGATCTGGCCGGACAGTCCGGGGACGGCGAGGTAACGCACGTACGCGGAGGTGACGACCTCATCGGGAAAGGCCACCGCGCTGGTCACGAGCGGTCTCCCTGGTTGGCGTCGAAGGAGGGGTTTTCCCAGATCACGCTGCCGCCCATCCCGATTCCGATGCACATAGCGGTCAGCCCGTACCGTACGTCCGGTCTTTCGGCGAGCTGCCGGGCCAGTTGGGTCATCAGCCGGACGCCGGAGGAGGCCAGCGGATGGCCGACGGCGATCGCACCGCCCCATGGGTTCACCCGCTCGTCGTCATCGGCGATTCCGAAGTGGTCGAGAAAGGCCAGCACCTGTACGGCGAAGGCCTCGTTCAGTTCGAACGCTCCGATGTCCTCGATGGACAGTCCGGTCTGGCGCAGCACCTTCTCAGTGGCCGGTACGGGGCCGATCCCCATGACCTCGGGTTCCACGCCGACGAAGCTGTACCCCACCAGCCGCATCGCAGCAGGGATGCCGAGCTCCTGGGCCACCTGCTCGGCCGCGATCAGGCACGCCGTCGCGCCGTCGTTCAGCCCGGCGGCGTTTCCTGCGGTGATCCGCCCATGCGGGCGGAACGGGGTGCGGAGCGTGGACAAGGCCTCGACCGTGGTTTCCGGCCGCGGCGGTTCGTCCACGGTAGCCAGGCCGTACCCGGCCTGAGTGGAACGGGTGGCCATCGTGACCAGGTCTTGGCCGATCTGGCCGTTGGCCGCTGCTTTCGCGTACTTCGCCTGGCTGGCCACGGCGAACGCGTCCGCGCGTTCCTTGGTCAGGTGTGGATACCGGTCGTGCAGGTTCTCCGCCGTCTGGCCCATGACCAGAGCCGAGGGGTCGACGAGCTTCTCGGACAGGAACCGCGGGTTCGGGTCGACGCCCTCGCCCATCGGGTGGTGACCCATGTGCTCGACACCGCCAGCCACAGCGACGTCGTAGGCACCGAAAGCGATACCACTGGCGGTCGTGGTCACGGCGGTCATTGCGCCGGCGCACATCCGGTCGATCGCGTAGCCGGGGACGGTGCGGGGGAGTCCGGCCAGCAGCGCCGCGGTGCGCCCGATGGTCAGACCTTGATCACCGATCTGTGACGTAGCCGCGATCGCGACCTCATCGATCCGCGCCGGCGGCAGGTTGGGGTTACGCCGGATCAGCTCGCGGATGCAGCGCACGACGAGGTCGTCTGCGCGGGTCTCGGCATAGATGCCAGTCGACCCGGCCCTGCCGAAAGGGGTACGGACGCCGTCCACGAAGACGACCTCCCGAAGGGTGCGGGGCATGGCTGCGAGGGTAGCTGGAATTACTGGCCGGTAACAAAGTGTTCACGCCAGGGATCAGCCGTCCGGCGGCTGCGCTGCGGTTGCGGCCAAGGCGAGGACCAAGGGAGGCGCTGTGAGGGTGATCTGCCAGTCCCGAGCACCGCCGGCACGTAGCCGGTCAGACACGGAGTCTTCGGTGAGAAGTGTTGGGGGATCCCAGACCAGGCGGCGCAACAGGTCCGGGCTGAGCAGGTTCTCGGCAGGTACATCATGGGCCGCGACAAGCTCGGCGATCACATCGCGGGCGGCGACCAACCGCGCCGCAGCAGCCGGCTCGCGCTCGGCCCAGCGATTCGGCGGAGGTGGACCGTTGCCGGACAGCGTCAGCGGCGGCAGGTCGCTGTCGGGCAGGGCGCGCGCCTGCTGCAACGCGCCGTACCAGGTGCGGATCAATTTTCGGTTTGCCCGGCCTCGAAAAACCGGCAGGGCCAACATCGCCTCCGGACTGCCGGGGTCGGCAAGGACCCCGGCGACCATCGCTTTGTCGTGCAGTATCCGGCCGGGCGCGATGTCGCGACGCTGGGCGACTTCCTCTCGGGCGGTCCACAGCGAACGAAGGGCGGCGAGCTGGCGACGGCTGCGCAGGGAATGCATCCCCGAGGTGCGTCGCCAGGGATCGATCCGTTGCGCAGGCACCGGAGCCGCCAGCAACGCGGCGAACTCCTCCTCGGCCCAAGCGAGCTTTCCGGTCTCGATGAGCCGGTCTCGTACCTTGTGGCGCAGCTCGATCAGGATCTCGACGTCCAAGGCCGCATAAATGAGCCAATCCCGAGGAAGCGGTCGGGTGCTCCAGTCGGCGGCCGAGTGCCCCTTCTCGAGCTGGAGCCCGAGCAGCTCCTCGACCAGGGCGCCGAGTCCGACCCGGGCGAAACCGGCCAACCGTGCCCCGAGTTCGGTGTCGAAGAGCAGCGCAGGAACCATCCCGACCTCGGCCAGGCACGAGAGGTCCTGACTGGCCGCGTGCAGCAGCCACTCGGCATCGGAGATGGCCCGGGCGATCGGTCTCAAGTCGGGTACGGCGACGGGGTCGATCAGGGCGGTACCCACGCCCTCCCGGCGAATCTGAACGAGATAGGCGCGTTGGCCGTACCGGTATCCCGAAGCGCGCTCGGCGTCCACCGCGACCGGACCGGTACCGGCACCCAGCCGCGCCGCAAAGGCAACCACCTCCGCCGTCGTGATCAGCGGCTCGGGGACGCCGTCTCGAGGTTCGAGCAACGGGACGGCGGCAGTCTCGGCCTCCTCGGGCTCGAGAGCTGGGCTGCCACCGGGAGTGTCCGGCGTGCGCCTGCGAATTCTGCGGCGCCGATTCGGGCCGTCACTCCCGCCCTCTTGACTCATTGAGGCAGGCGTCTGCCGAGTTCGGCGCTGGTGACCGGAGAGCTGAGCAGGCGTACGCCTGGAGGCGGCAGGCCGGCCGCTGTACCAAGCACATCAAGCCACGCCTGAAGGTGGGCAGAAAGGTCGAAGGACAGGGCAGTCCAGGAGGCGCGGATCTCCACGTCGACGCTGCGCTGCGGCCCGGCGATGTCACCGAAGCGGGTGGACACCGTGGAAGTGACGGTGCCGCCGACGGCAGTGTGTGCCGCCCCCCAGGTGTCCAGCGCCTCCAGCAGCCAGCTCCAGCCGACCTCTGGAAACAGCTCATCGGAGGCTAGTGCCGGGTCGGTCTCGGCGGTGAGGAACCCGACGATCCGCAGCACTCCGTCCCAGCCGGCCTGTCCTTCGGGATCGTGCAGGACCACCAGCCGGCCGGTCGCGATCTCCACGCCGTCGACACCGACCTCGGCACCCAGGGCATGTGAGTACGGCGCTAACCTGGCCGGTCCGGCTATCTCGTCCAGAATGATCTCAGGACGTGGCCGCACCGTACGCAGGCTGGCGATAGCGTCGGTGAAGACCGCGGGTACGGGCCCCGGCGGACTTGATCTGGCGTCGCTCATTGCTGGTCCGCCTCGTTCGCTGCGCTCACCGATCGGTCCGCTCGATCACACTTCGCCTCGTACGCTCCGCGCACCGGTCGGTCCGCTCCTTCCTCGCTGGCGCTCGGTCGATGCTCCCTCCCTCTCGGCTCGCGGCCGTGGACGGCCCTGCGATGCTCCCGACCTCTCGGCTCACCTTCGGAGGGTAGGTCGATCTCCACCAAGGGTAAGCCTCGACGCGCCGAATCAGCGGGGTCCAAGGGCAACCGGCAAGTGCAGCGGCAGGCGAGGGGACGCTGCGGCGGCAGTCTGCGAGGATCCCAGCGATGTCCGATACCGAGAATTCACCCAGCCCGGAGAGCCCACTACTGACTGCCGCCCGTGGGCGCCGGCCAGAGCGGTTGCCGGTCTGGTTCATGCGCCAGGCCGGACGCTCGCTCCCGGAATACCGCGCCCGCCGCGAGGGTAACGCGATGCTGCAGGCGTGCCAGGACCCGGATCTGGTGACAGAACTGACGCTGCAGCCGGTGCGCCGGCACGGAGTGGACGCTGCGATCCTGTTCTCCGACATCGTCGTGCCCCTGGTCGTGGCGGGGATCGACGTCGACATAGTCGCGGGCATCGGACCGGTCCTGGAACGGCCGGTGCGTTCCCTCGAGGACGTCCGCGCGCTGCCCAGGTTGGACCCGGCCGAACTCGGTTTCCTCGACACTGCCGTTCGCCGGCTCGTAAACGAACTCGACGGTCTCCCGCTGATCGGGTTCTCGGGGGCGCCGTTCACTCTTGCCGCCTACCTGATCGAGGGCGGACCGTCCAAAGACCACGCCCTGACCAAGGCCTTCATGTACGGCCGGCCGGACCTGTGGGACGAACTGCTCAGCACGCTGGCCGAGTACGCAAGCATTTTCTTGCGGACCCAGGCCGCCGCCGGTGCCAGCGTGCTTCAGCTGTTCGACTCCTGGGCCGGAGCGCTACCCGCGACGGCGTACGAACGTTATGTGCTGCCCTACACCAGACGGGTGTTCGCCTCACTGGACGATCTCGATGTGCCGCGGATCCACTTCGGCGTGGGCACCGGTGAGCTGCTTGGGTTGATGGCCCAAGCCGGCGCCGAGGTCGTCGGAGTCGACTGGCGGGTACCTCTGTCGCAGGCCCTGAGCCGGATCGGGCCGGGTCGCTCGGTTCAGGGAAACCTCGATCCGGCCATTCTGCTGGCCGACTGGGGCGTCATCGAGGCAGCTGTGCGCGAGGTTGTCGAGCAGGGCCGCGGCGCACCCGGGCACATCGTGAACCTCGGCCATGGGGTTCTGCCGCAGACCGATCCGGAGATCCTCACTCGGGTGGTCGAGCTGGTTCATTCGCTGCCGGGACGCTAGGCGTTTCACCGATCGGCGGCGCCGCGCCGGCTGCCGGCATGTCGACGTCGGCCATTGCCGGTGCGGCCGAAGAACGCCGGCGCCGTATGAGGAACCACAGCGGAATGGCAATCAAGGCGAGCAGGACCAGCCAGGGGAGCAGCAGCCCGATGATCGAGACAAGCCCACGGCCGGCAAAAAGGAGGGCATTCCATCCATTATTCAGGCTCGCGAGAAAGCCGGTTTCCTCGGGCTCGGGTTGGCTGGCTGCCGTCAGCCTGACACTCAATGTGGCCAGGCTGACCTGATCGGCCAGCGCCCGCTGCTGGGCTTGCAGCGATTCCAGCTCTGACTGTCGGGCGCTCAACTCGGTCTCGATGGCGATCAGGTCGCTGACCGAAACGGCCTGTGCCGCGAGAGCCAGCAGCCGGTTCACGGAGTTCTGCAAGCTCGCCACCCGGGCGTCGACATCGGCCACGACGGTGCTCACGTCATCGGCAGCCACCGCCCGGGACAGCTCCTCGCCGAGCTCACTGATGGTCTCGAGCAGGTCCTCGAACCGATCCGGTGGAACGCGAACCACCAGGTCCGCGCTCCCATTCGTTCCGTCGCCGGCCAACGGCCCGTAGCGTTGATCGGACCCGATGCTGCCACCGGCCGCACTGACCAAAGCCGTGAGCCGGTTGGCGGCCGATGTGATCTCGTCCACCTCGACCGAGATGTCGCCCGTCCTTACTATCTGTTCGGTCAACGTCGCTCCACCGGGTGGCGCATTCGCGGGGGCGTCACCGTCAGGGGGGAGGTTCTCCGGGAGGCCGCCACCAGCGACCGCCTCATCCGCCGCGGAGGAGCCCTGATCCTTTGGTGCGCCGACTCCGGGGACGCCTCCGCCCGAGGCCCCGCCCGGTAGTCGATCAGCGCCGCATCCGGCGATCAGGACCAAGCTGAGGGGCAGGACCAGTGCGGCGGCGAACAGCCGGATCCGGTGCAGCCGATGGGTGGGGTGTGCTGGGCCCGTGGGTGGTGTCATGGGAACCTCCAGGTCGTTGCCATGAAGACGCCTGCACGGCACGGCGGGTTGCCGACGTGACCGATTCGTGACGCTGAGGGGTCATCATGTGCGCAGCACGTGGGAAGGGTTGGACTCCGATGCGGCACGTGGTGGTCATCGGCGCTGGTATCGCCGGCCTCACCGCTGGCTACGAGCACCGCCGCCGTCACCCACGGGACAGGGTGACGGTGCTGGAGTCCGCCGATCGATTGGGCGGAAAACTGCACGCGATCGCTTTCGCCGGCCACACCTTCGACGTCGGGGCGGAGATGGTCCTAGCCGTCGTACCCGACGCCCTTACCCTGATCGAGGATGTCGGTCTCTCCGCGGAGATCGTCCATCCGAGCACCACGTCAGCCTCCATCGTCGTGGACGGGCGCCATCATCGGATCCCGACCGGGACCGTGCTCGGGGTACCCGCCTCCGTCGACGACCTGGCCGGGACCGCAATGTTCAGTCCGGCGGCCCTGGATCGACTCCGAGTCGAGCCCAATTCTCCGGGTCCGTTGCTCACTCAAGACGAGTCCGTCGGCGGATTCTTGCGTCCGAGACTGGGCGACGAGGTCGTCGACCTGCTCATCGAGCCGCTGCTCGGTGGGGTGTACGCGGGCCGGGCCGATGCCCTCTCCGTCAAGGCCACGATGCCCACGCTGGCCGAGGCGCTGATGCGTGAGCCGTCGGTGTTGCGAGCGGCGGCCTCGGTACGCCGGGAGCCCGGGGCCGGGCCCGTGTTCGCGACCCTGCGCGGGGGACTTGCCCGACTCGCCCAGGCACTCGTCGATCGATCAGGGGTAGCGGTCCGGCTGGGTACGACCGCGCGTGGCATCCGCCAGACCGGGTCCGGCTTCCTGATCGACTGCGGACCGGAAGTTCTTGGCACGGTCATCGAAGCCGACGCCGTTGTGATCGCTGTCCCGCCGCCCAACGCGGCACGTCTGCTCGGGCCTTTGGCTCCCGATGCTGCCGTCACATTGGCTGAGATTCCGATGGCCAGCATGGCGATCCTCTCCCTGGCCTGGCCGGGTCCACAGGACGTTCTTTCGGAGGGCAGTGGGCTGCTCGTGCCACCCTCGGCTGGGGGCCTGGTCAAGGCTGTGACGATCTCGTCGAACAAGTGGGCACACTTGTCCGAGCCGGGAATCCTCGTCCGCGCCTCGGTCGGCCGGATGGGCGAGGAGCGAGTCCTGCAGCGAAGCAACGACGATCTACTGACCGACGTCGGACAGGAGGTGGCTGAACTCCTGCACCTGGACGGAGTGCCGTCTGCGGGTTTGGTGACCCGCTGGGGTGGAGGGCTGCCCCAATACACAGTGGGGCATCTCGACCGGGTCGCGACCGTCCGAGCCGCTGTCGCCGAGGTCCCGGGCCTGGCAGTCGCCGGTGCGGCCTATGACGGAGTCGGTGTCCCGGCCTGCATCCGCAGTGCCTACGCGGCAGTGGACGCTCTGGCCGGCTGAGCACGAATGCTTTCGGGCGTGGTCCGTACGGTGCAGGCTGTGAAAGGCCGCACCGTCCTGCTCGACCTCGACGGCACCCTGGTCGACTCCGCCACCGGCATCACCGAGCATCTGTCGTTGGCCATGGGCGCGGTCGGAGCAGGGGTGCACCCGCCGAGCACCCTGCGTGGCTACATCGGGCCACCGTTCGAGGCGTTCATGCCAGCCCTCGGCCTCGATCCCGGCCAAGTGGTCGCAGCGACCGCGGAGTACCGGCGAACCTATGACCCGGTGGCCGCCTCCCTCTCGCGGCCGTACCCCGGCATGGTCGAGCTGCTCGACCGGTTGCGCGACGTCGGGATTCAGCTGGCGGTAGCCACGTCCAAACCCGAATCCCTGGCCAGGGTGATCCTGGCCGACAACGGCCTGGGTGGGTACTTCGAGGTCATCGGCGGTGCCGACCATGATCGCGAACGGACCGGAAAGGCGGCGGTGGTCGGCTCGGTCCTCGAACGGCTGGGCCTGACCATCGCCCCCGGTGAGGACCACCGCACGACGATGATGGTCGGCGACAGGTTGCACGACGTACACGGGGCCGCCGCTCGTCACATGGCGACCATCGGCGTGTCCTGGGGGTACGCCGAGCCGGACGAACTCATGACCGCCGGAGCGGTTGCCGTGGCAGAGACGCCGGAGGAACTCGGCGACCTGCTGCTGGGCGAGTCATGGTCGTGGACGTGTCAGGCGGTCGGTGAACCGTCCGCTGTCGGTGAACCGTCCGCTGTCGGTAACACGTAGCCCTGGAACGTCTCCCGCAACGTCTTCTTGGAGAATTTTCCGACCGAGGTCTTGGGTACCTCGTCGACGAACACCACGTCGTCGGGCATCCACCACTTGGCGATCCGTCCCTCGAGGAAGCCCAGGATCTCCTCCTTGCTGACCTCCTCGCCCTTCTTCACCACGACGCAGGCCAGCGGGCGCT
>JACCUF010000250.1 GCA_013811975.1 Geodermatophilaceae bacterium
GCGCCGCAGCCCGACCGCGTGGTGAGCTTCCAGGTGCCGTCACCGTTACGGCTGATCTGCCCCGTGTGCCCGCCGGGGATCCGGTAGGGGCCGATGGAGTAATCCACCCCCGACCAGATCTCCGGAGCACGGCCGTCCAACGCGGTCAGGCGGACACTGATTCCGGGTGTTCCTCGGTCGGAAACGGTTGTTCCGCCGTAGTAGTGGCCGAGGATCTGACGATGGGTCCACCCGTACTGCGTCGCGTACCCGTAGCTGCCCCACTGGGACAGGCCACGGCCGTGACCGTAGCCGTGACCGGAGAGAAGGACGTCTCCAGGGGCGGATCGCGCCTCGTTGGGGGCAACGAGTTGGACGAGTACACCGGCGACGACCAACAACGCCATCAGTCCTGCCCGCAGCGCCCGCATCATCGGTGCCCTCTGGTCGTGGGTTGAAGCCGGATTGTTCACTAGATCAACTGCCCGCCGACAGGTGCCCAGCCCCAACTTGCCTGTCCCGAGCCCGGGGACCATGTCGTCATCCACAGTTGCCCATCCAAGCCGCGAGCGAAAGCCCAAACTGAACCGTCCGGCATTCGGACCAGGGCGACGGTGGAGCTCACCCGGCCACCCAGCGCGATGGTCTTGCCGTCCGTGGGATTGGCGAAGGAGGCTCCTCCGGACACACCGATGGACAGGGTTCCCGCCCCGACGGTCGCCGAAGATGCTCCGTCGGTCTGTGGACCGAGACTGGAACTGAACCGGCTCGCAGCCCACGACGCCGTGGCGCCGGGCGAGCGACCGTTGGCGGTCATGATCCATACTCGGGAGTCGGCCCCGACCGCGGACACGACGTACCGGGGGCTGCCGCTGACGACTTGCCCTTGCACGGCCGGCGCCGAGATCGTGGACCCGCCCAGTGAAGTCCACCCGAGAAACGCCGAACCGGTCCAGTTCATCTGCCACATCGCGCCGTCGGTTCCTCGACCGACGATCCCCAGTGTGTTGGGCCCCGTCGCGCCGACACCAGGAGCGGAGGTGAATTTCCCGCCGAGGGAGTACCAGCCTCGCCACTGCGCCGGTATGCCGTTGCCGTCCAGCGCCGCGTAGTTCTGCCAGTACCCACCGTCGGTTCCGCGGACGACGACGTCAATCCGAGTTCCGTCTGCGCTGACGGCTGCCGGGGCTCCATCGGCCGCCGAAGCGGGAATCCGCACGTAGTTTCCCCATCCACCGCCACTCAAAGACGTCCGGGTAAACAGGCCGCTGTCGGTACCGCGAACCACTACTGTCGTCTGTCCCGATTGCGCCCGGACGGCCGCGACGCCACTCGGGCTGACGTCGCGAAGGCCTGAGCCCATGTTTGCAGCGACCGTGCTGCGGATCTCACCCAGCTTGGCGTAGCCATATGAGCCGGGACATGTGGTACTGCCGACGTCCCGGTGGCCGAAGATCGTCGGCAATGTGACTGCTCGCCCTGCAGGATACTTGGCCGTACCACCTCCACCGGAGGTCAGAGTCGTGGATCCGGACGGATTGACTCCGTACAAACCGAACTTCCAAGCCACCACGGCGGCGACCGAGCTGATCATCGGGCCCGTCGTGGGGGCGACGTCGTAGTTGCCCAGCATGGAGACGCCGAAGGTGTAGGAGTTGAAGCCACCCGCGTGGGCCCCGATGACGGTACTGCTCAGGCCGCCGTAGCGTCCCTCCCACACCCGCCCGAACTTGTCGACGATGACGTTGTAGCCGATATCGCCCCAGCCGCGGCTGACGGCGTGGTACTGGTAGATCGAGCGCAGGATCGCCGGCACGTCCGCTGCGGAATAGGTGTTGGAACCCGCAGTGTGATGAATCGTGGCGGCCTTGATGGTCGAGGCGTACTCCGGATCCCAGTTTCGGATTCCCTCGTTGGCACCCCACTGTGCGCGTGAGTAAATGGGCGGCATGCTCGCGGCCGCGTTCGCGAGATCTTGGATGTCGGGGCTCTGCGGATCCACGTCGGCCGGCGCCGAGCCGGGGTCCAACAAGATCAGTTGAACATCGTGGGGCTGTGACCCGGAGCGGGTCAGCAGCTCGAGCTCGGCTCCGAAGCTGGACCCCGCCCAGTGCGGTTCGCTGCCGCCCCGCAGGACTCCCGCGGCCGCGGCCTGTGGGTTCGGGGCGACTCCGATGTCATCGACGCCGAGTTCGATCCAGTCCGACCACTGGCCGGCGGCATCCTTGACCCGGATCTTGATCACGATGTCGGTGACCGCATCATCGCGGGCCCAGGTCACCCCGACCGTGGAGAACTGCGCCGTGTCCGGTTCGGACAGAGTAAGCGCCGGTGTCGATTCGTAGCCGGGAACCGGGGCGGTGGTCCCGGTCTGGACTTCGGCCTCCCCCTCGGGAGCGTCCACGCTGCCCAGGGGGAGCTCCTGATCGGAAACCGGGACCGGTACAGCTTCGGGCCCAGGGTCGGCAGAGACAGGAATAATGAGAAGTACCGGAGTCATCACGGCCGTGGCCGCGAGGGCCGTCAGATACCGGCGCACGGGTTGTCCTCTCATACCTCACGGGATTTAAGAGGCCATAGTGACTGGTGTGACACGTGAGACTAACCCGACGAACCTCTTCTGCACATCCCTGTCCGATGAAAATGTCCAGCCGACACGCCGCAATGGGGATTCTTAGGCCCTTTTAACCTGCACGCCGTCGTACGGGCGGACTTGTGGGCGGATGTACCGGCGGTGCGAGAAGAGTCGCTCAGGGCACGTAGGCTGCCGCGGTGACCTTGTGGCGGGACTTCAGGTCCACCTTGCGAATTACCTGGCGGATTCTGCTCAAGGAATTGTCCGCCTTCGGCATCGTCGGCGCTCTGAACTTCATCCTGGACGTCGCCATCTTCGGGTTCTTAATCACAGTGGTCGGCCTGGGCCCGCTGACCTCGAAGGTCATCTCCACTGCCACGACCACGACCACTGCCTACTTCATGCATCGGCACTGGTCGTTCTCACATCGGGCCCGGAGCGGCATCAAGCGTGAGTACGGCTTGTTCTTCATGCTGAACGGGATCTCTCTGGTGATGAGTCTCTTGATCATCGGTTTGGTGCGGTATCCGCTCGGGCGCACCGACGCCTTCGCGCTGCAGCTGGCCAACATCACCTCGATCGGGATCGGCACCATCTTTCGGTTCTGGTCGTACAAGCGTTGGGTGTTCCTCCCAGGTATGGAGCGAGAGGTTCAAGGCCTGTCCGACGAGACCGGAGTTGCCCCCGGCAGCGACGAGGAAGATCCCCGCCCGACCGCGTGACCTCGACGCAGCAGCCTGGCTAGCCGCTCTATCCGCGGACGACGCTCAGCGCAGGAGGCCACCGACCCGTTGCCAACCCGACCCGTTGTGTCGCCACAGCGCGTCGTCGAGACCCCGCCCCGCAACGGTCAGGGCTCTTCCGGACATCAGTGCTCCGGGTCCGCCGATCAGATACCCGTTGAGCAGTCGCGTACCGGCGGAATCTCGAACCCGTACTGCTCCGTCGCGGAGCAGATACACGACGGTGAAAGCCTCCCTGCCGTCGGCCGCCGCCGCATACGCGGGACTCGACCACGGCACATCGGCGCGCTGGGTCCACGCAGTCGCCGGCCCGCCCGCGGTCATGATGCGTTCATAGAGGGCTCCGTTGGAACCTCGGACGCCGAGCACTGCGCGACCGGAGTCGGGATCGAGCGCCCCGCCCGGAGCAGAGGCCAGGACGCCGCCCAGGGACGTCCAGCCGGTCCAGGCAGATCCGGTCCAGCGCTTCCACCACAGGGCGCAGTCGGTCCCGCGGGCGAAGACCTCCAAGGTCCCGGTGGAAAAGGACAGCGCAAGCGGTGAGCTGGTCAGCGACCCGCCCAGGTACTCCCAGCCCGCCCAGAATCCACCCGGTCCACCGGCCTTGTGGTACAGCGCGCGGTCATCTCCCACGACGAAGACATCGGTGCGGTCCCCGCCCCAGGAGACTGCCGCCGGACCCTGGGTGAGCTTCCCGCCGAGCGAGACGAACGTGCCTGAGTCAGCCACCGTGTAGTAGGCCGAACGGTCAGTGCCGCGGACCACCGTCGTGGGACCGGCCGAGGACAGCGCGACCCCCGACGGAGTCGGCTCTGCTGCACCCGCTGTGCATTGCGCCGGAGGGGGCGGAGGGGGTGCGACCCGCAGGATGGAGTCGTTGGAGCCGTTGCTCGTCGTGACGTACAGGTTCCCGTCCGGACCCTTGGTGACCGAGCGCAGCCGCCCGTACGTGGTGACCAACTCGGGCGGAGATTCCGGAGGCCGACAGCGTCGTGCCGTTCACACCGAAGACCAACAGCCGCTGGCCCCGGCCGGCCGAGGACAGTGCGGCGACGACCAGCGCGCCGTTCATCGCCCCCCACTGGCTGCCGGTGACGAATGTGGCACCGGAAAGGGCGAGGGTGGGGTCTCCGGTGCTGTACTTGGCGGCGATCGCACCGGGCACGTTCGGGTTGGTCATCGGAGTGTTTTCGTCGTAGCCGGGCACCGGATTCCAGCCGTAATTACCGCCGGCAACGAGCAGGTTGATCTCGTCGTCCCGACCCGTGCCGTGCTCGACCGACCACACCCTTCCCGTGCCTGGCTGCAGGGCCAGCCCCTGCGGGTTGCGATGTCCCAGGGTGAAGATCTTCTGGGTGTCGGGATCCGGGGATGTGAGGAACGGGTTGCCACGCGCTGCCTGACCGTCCCGGGTGATCCTGAGTACCTTGCCGGCCAGGCTCGATCGATCCTGTGGGTAGGTCCCCACAGCCGCGTCCCCGGTCGCCACGTAGAGCAACCCGCCGCCGTCGAAGAGCAATCGGCACCCGTTGTGCCACCCGGCGTTCGCCGGGATGCCGGTCAGGATCGGACCGACCTTGACCACGTCGCTGTAGGTGTTGTTGACCTGCCACCGGATGACCCGGACGTCGGTGATCGCCGCGGTTCCGGACTTGTGACTCTGGCAGGTGTAGATGAAGCGGTTCGTGTTGAAGGCCGGGTCGACCGCGAGCCCGAGCAATCCCGACTCGCTGACCACAGCCAGGTCGGCGAAGTCAGCCGGCGTGGTCATCAACGTGACGACGCCGTTGCTCCGCCGTGCCGAGATGCCACCGGCGCGCTGGTCGAAAAGCATGGTGCCGTCCGGAGTGAAGGCGACATCCCACGGTATGGCCAGACCGCCGACCACGGGCTGGACCGTCAACGGGGGAGCAATTGCTGCCTGCCCAGCCGGTGCCCGAGACACATCTACTGCGATCAGCGCGGTGAGGGTCAGGAGCACCGCCCACCAGGACAGCGACCTACTCGCTCGTCTCGTGCTGCTCGTCGGCTTCATGCCAGCAGGTTAAGTACCTGGCCGCCGATGGCAATGCCTTCCACACAGGACAGCTTGCCTGAAGTAGCCGAGTCGAAGTGAGATGCTGGCCGCGATGACGGTCACCCTGGCGGCCCTGGCGCTGATGTTGCTGCTCCTGGCCAGCGCCTTGTTGGTGCTCAGTTGGCGACGGGAATGGCGCCCAACGTTGACCGATGCGCTGCTCGTGGCCCTCGGTTTGCGCATTGCGATGTTCATCATCGCCAAGGACGTTGCCCCGTACGACCTGTTCAACGACTTTCGGATCGCTGGGGAGAACGTCCTCA
>JACCUF010000264.1 GCA_013811975.1 Geodermatophilaceae bacterium
GGGTGGTGCTACTCCGGTAGCATCGCGGTATGAAGCTCAGTGTCAGCCTCTCAGATGAAGATGTTGCAGTCCTGGACGAGTACGCAAGGACATCCGGTTTGGCGTCCCGGTCCGCGGTCGTCCAGTACGCCATCCGGCTGCTCCGATTCCCCGATCTCGAACAGGATTACGCCTCGGCATGGGTGGACTGGGAGTCCTCCGGCGATCAGGCGGCTTGGGACGGCACCGCCGCTGACGGGCTGGCCGATGCGGCGCGGTGACGTGCGCCTGACTGACTTGGAACCGGTACGCGGGAGCAAGGCTAACAAGCGCCGCCCCGCGGTCATCGTCAGTAACGATCGGGCCAACGAGACCGCTGGCCGGGTTGGCCGCGGCGTTGTGACGGTCGTGCCGGTGACCGGCAACATCGCCCGCGTCTTCCCCTTTCAGACGCTGCTCCCGGCCGAGCTCACCGGGCTGCGGGTCGACTCGAAGGCTCAGGCCGAACAGGTTCGGTCGGTGACCGTCGAGCGGGTCGGCCCCTTGGTCGGCCGCGTTCCGCCGGCAGTGCTGCGCGAACTGGACGAGGCACTGCGGCTGCACCTACAGCTCCAGGGAAGCCGCGCGGTTGCCGACGGATAATCCTGCGTGGCGTAGGTGGTCAATGGGTTACTGATCGCTCAGATCAAAACCCCGCCGCGACAAAAGTATGGCAAGGAGGGGGCTTGCGACATGGACGGTACGGAAGCGTCGATGCCGGCCAGCGGATCGTCGGCTCTAGCCAGAGCTGGGTACGGGGGGCGGCGTCACTCATCGCAACTCCTGTGCCCACGCGGCGTCAACCTATGGCCAGGTCAGGTCGAGTTCGAAGGCGTCGCTGATGGCGCGAGCCAGTGCGGGTTCCTGGTCGTCGAAGACGGCGCCGGTGTCGCGATCAGTCGCGCGGCAGCCGCATGCCCAAGCGGCTGGTGAGCACTCCGGTGTTCAACCCGATCGTGCGCAGCCCACCGAAGAACCTGGCGTGCTCGATCTTGCAGCAGCGGTCCATGACGACGGACAGTCCGGCTTCCCGGGCCAGGGCGGCCGCTTCATCGTTGATGACGCCCAGCTGCAGCCAGAGCACCTTGGCGCCGATGTCGATCGCCTGCTCGGCCATCGCCACGGCCTCGTGCGAGGGACGGAAGACGTCCACGATCTCGATCGGGCGCGAGTGCTGCGCGGCAGCCTCACGCAGGTCGGCGTACACCGGCCGCCCGAGGATCTCCCGCTTGCCCGCACTCACCGGGTTGACCGGGACGACGTCGTAGCCGTTCGCGTCCAGGTAGACCGCGGCGAACGAGCTTGGGTTGTAGTAGTTCGAGCTCAGCCCGACCATCGCGATCGTCCGGTAGGCGGTGAGGATGCGGTAGCGCTCCCCGGGTGTCTGCCCCAGGTCATTGCGCTCACCAACCGCGCTCATGACTCCTCCGCGGGAAAGAGTGCGTCGTAGGTGCTCATGACTGATACGGCGCGCCGAACGCCTTGGCCAGCACCGAGTGACCCTGACCTTCGTACGTCTGCCGTGGCGTGTCGGCCTGCGAGGCAACCAGCGCCTGTTCCAGGTCCCACATGATGTCCTCCACGTCCTCGATTCCGATGGATACCCGCACCATCTCCGGGCCGATCCGGGCGGCCCGAAGCTCCTCGTCGGTCAACTGCTGGTGAGTCGTCGAGGCGGGATGGATGACCAGTGACTTCGCGTCGCCGACGTTTGCCAGGTGGCTGAACAGCTGGACCGACTCGATGAACCTGCGGCCGGCCTCGCGGCCGCCCTGGAGGCCGAAGGTGAAGATCGAACCCGCACCCTTCGGCAGGTACTTCGCCGCCAAGTCGTGGTAGCGATTGCCGGCCAGGCCGGGATAATTGACGTACTCCACCGCCGGATGCTGGTTGAGTAACTCGGCCACCGCTGCCGCGTTGCGAACGTGGCGGTCCATCCGTACGGGCAGGGTCTCCAGCCCGATCAACATCAGCCAGGCGGTGAACGGAGCCATCGTCGGCCCGTAGTCGCGCATCATCTCCGCGCGGCATTTAAGCAGCCAGCCGAAGTCGCCGAAGTATTCGAAGAAGCGCAGGTCGTGGTAGCCCTTCGACGGCTCGGTCATGCCCGGGAACTTGCCGTTGTCCCACGGGAACCGTCCACTGTCGACGATCACCCCGCCCATCGCCGTGCCGTGGCCGCAGATGAACTTCGTCGCCGAGTGCACGACGATGTCCGCGCCCCAGTCGAGCGGGCGGCACAGGTACGGCGAGGCGAAGGTGTTGTCGATGATCAGCGGTACGCCCACCTCATGGGCCAGCCCGGCCAGCGCCTCGATGTCGATGACGTCGATCGTCGGGTTGCCGATCATCTCGGCGTAGAAGGCCTTCGTCTTGTCGGTGACCGCGGCCCGCCACTGGTCGAGGTCGTCGCCGTCGACGAACCGGGCGTTGATGCCGACCTTGCGAAAGCTGACGTCGAACTGCTGGTAGGTGCCCCCGTACAGGCTGCGGGAGGAGACGAACTCGTCGCCGGCCTCCATCAGAGTGAACAGCGCGAGGTGTTGGGCGGATTGCCCGGAAGCGGTGGCCACCGCCCCGATGCCGTTCTCCAATGCGGCGATCCGCTC
>JACCUF010000309.1 GCA_013811975.1 Geodermatophilaceae bacterium
CTTCACCACCTTGGCGGCGCTGTGTCAGGTGTTGGACTGCCAGCCGGGTGACCTCCTGCGCTGGGAGCCCGACGGGGACGCCGACGTTGCTAACCCGACCGACCGGGCGGTCCAGCGGTGATCAGCGTCCAGGGGACTAGGGCGTGCCCCGCAAGTGGTTCCTCTACCGGCCAGGGATTAGAAACGGGGTGAGCGCTCTCGCTAGCTCGTCGGGCGCTTGTTCGGCCAGGTGGTGACCGGAGTCGATGCCGTGTCCGGTGACGTGGTCTGCCCAGTCCCGCCACACGACGAGCGGGTCGCCGTAGAGATCTTCGAGGTCGTCCCGTGTCGACCACAGCACGAGGAGTGGCTGTCCGATCCGGCGTCCTGCTGCTCGGTCTGCTCGCTCGTGATCGGCGTCGATGCCCAGGCCGGCCCGGTAGTCCTCGAGCATGCCGCGCACCACGTCCGGATCGTGGATCGCAGTCCGCCACTCAGCGAAGTTCTCCTCGCCCATGGAGTCGGGGTCACCGTGGTACCAAGCGTCGGGGTCGGCGTTGATGACGCGTTCGGGAATGTCGGGTTGGGCGAAGAAGAACCAGTGCCACCAGGCGGTGGCGAATCTGGCGTCGGTGCGGTCGAGGTGCTCGCTGATCGGTAGGCAGTCCAACAGCGCCACCCGGGTGACCCGGTCCGGGTGGTCCAGGGCCATCCGCAGCGCGTAGTAGCTGCCACGGTCGTGACCGACGACAGCGAACTCGTCGTGCCCGAGCTCGGTCATCGCATTCAGCAGGTGGCGGGCACCGGATCGCTTGGAGTGAGCTGCGTGGTCACGAGTCGGTTCTGGCTTCCCCGAGCGGCCATAGCCAGGAAGGTCCGCGCAGATGACGGTGAGCCCCTGCTCGATCAGCCGAGGAGCCACTCGATGCCAGGTGGCTGAGGTGCGCGGGTGGCCGTGTAACAGCAGCACCGCGGAGCCGCTGCCGCCATGGCGGACGAAGAGCGACAGCCCATTGGCGTCGACCATCTGCTCCGTGAACCCCTCGAACATGCCCAAGAGTCTGCCACCGGGTGAACCTGATACCCGCAAGTAGCGATGCCAGCCTCGATCGGGAAGCCGCCTTTCGGTGCAAGGTCCACACGGCGTCGGGCCACTCGTTGTCCCGGCTAGCCTGATCGGTGTGGCGTACACGATTGTTGATCCTTCGTCTGTGACGGCGGGGCTTGGTCCGCATCCCGCCGCGAGCCCGTTCGACAAGCGGGTGAGCGAGGCCCTCGGCGTCAACGCCTTCGCGGTCTATCAGGTCGAGTTGCCGCCAGAGGCTGAGACCGTGCGCCACGACCATCTCGCCGACAGCGTCGAGGACCTCTACTTCATCGTCTCCGGCGACGGCTGGGTGATCGTCGACGACGAGCAGGTGCCGCTTCGGCCAGGGATCTTCGTAGCAGTCACGGTCGAGTCCACCAGGCAGGTTCGGGCCGGCAGCAGCGGCATCACCTTCGTCGCACTGTGCGGTGCACCGCACTGAGCGAATCGACAGTAGCCACCTCACGCCAGGAGGTATGCCGAGTGAAGCAAATGCGATCGGGACCTTGGCCCTGCCGGACGACTTCCGATTCTCTGTCTGAGATTATGAGTGCATGGAGCACCTGGCCGATCCACAGACAGCCAACTTCGAGGAGCAGTGGCACTTCTCCCACGTGGTGCGCAGCCGCGGGCTGCTGTTCCTGTCCGGTGTCACCGGCACCCGCCCTGACGGCAGCGTCGACTTGGATCCGACGACGCAGTTCGTCCAACTGTTCAAGCACCTGATGCAGTACCTCACGGCGGCCGGTGCCGACCTCCGGGACGTTATCGAGATCACCACGTATCACGTCGACTTACGCGTCCACTTGGACACATTCACCGCGGCGAAGGACGAGCATCTAGTCAGGCCGTACCCGGCCTGGTCCGCCATCGGAGTCTCCGAATTGATCACGCCCGGCGCCCTGGTCGAACTCCGTGCGGTTGCCGAGGACCCCCGGGACGCATGAAGCCAAGAGAGCTGCTGGTCCCATGCCAACGGCACCGACGGATCGCTTTTCGAGTGGCCGTTGGTCAGCAGGGAGGCGCGCAGACGTCCACGGCCGGCGGGTAGACGATCGCCAGATGGCGATCGGCTACCGGCCTGTGCTTCAGCTTCCGAGCGCGGGAAGATGTCCTAGTGAACATCCGCGTCCAACCAGCAACCGCACCGCGGTGGCCAGACGTGGTCGCAGCCTTTGGCCGACGTGGCTCGAAACCAGACTCTTGCTGGTGCCAACGTTTTCGTCAGCACGACGAGCCGAGCAACCAAGCTGCATTACAGCGCGAGCTCGACACAGCCACGATCCCGGTCGGACTCTTGGCCTACGTGAACGACCAGCCCGCCGGCTGGACCCGTGTCGTGCCCCGTCACACGCTGCCTGGGATCGTTTGCAACCGCGCGCTGCAGCGCATCCTCGACGAGGATGATTCAGCATGGTGGGTCACCTGCTTTGCGATCCGTAGAGAGCGCCGCGGCGTGGGCGTGGGAGTAGCGCTCCTCAAGGCTGCGGTCAACCACGCCCGCGAGAACGGCGCCTCCGTCCTCGATGGACACCCGGTCGACGCCCGCCGTCTGAAAGCCAAGGCCTCACCATCGGCGCTGTTCACCGGCACCGTGACTACGTTCCGAGCGGCAGGATTCCGTGAGATCGGCCGCACCTACCCAAGCCGACCGGTCATGCGGATGGACCTCAGCTGAGCAGTGCCGCAAGCGGAACC
>JACCUF010000311.1 GCA_013811975.1 Geodermatophilaceae bacterium
ACGACTTCGCCCTGATCATCGTCGTCGAGGCCCCGGAGGAACTCCGAATCCAGCGATTGGTCGAGGACCGGAACATGACCGAGGAGCAGGTGCGTGCGCGGATGGCCTCGCAGGCCACCGATGAACAGCGCCGCGCGGTGGCTGACCTGGTGATCATGAACGATGGCAGCCGCAGGGACCTCGAGCGTGCCGTCGACCAGTTGTGGCAGGAACGGATCCATCCGCTGTTGGCCCGACCGTGACATGAGCGCCTCGATCTGCCTGCGACGGCCGTACTGGTGGGCGGTACAGGGATCGAACCTGTGACCTCTTCCGTGTCAGGGAAGCGCGCTACCGCTGCGCCAACCGCCCAATTGCCTAACCTCTCCTACGCCTAACCCTCACCTAGTCGGCACGAACATACCGACGTCGAGGTGGAGACGGGATTTGAACCCGTGTAGACGGCTTTGCAGGCCGTTGCCTCGCCTCTCGGCCACTCCACCGTGCTTGAAGAACTCGGATAACGGAGTTCTGCCGAGCGGACGACGGGATTCGAACCCGCGACCCTCACCTTGGCAAGGTGATGCTCTACCAACTGAGCTACGTCCGCGTATTCGTGCTCCGCGGACTGTACCGACGCGCGCGACCGCACTCAAACGGCGGGGGTGGGAAGCAGACCGGCGCAGCCACGTAGCTCCTCGAAGGCTGCGACCGCCCTCCGTGCTTGGGCGGCGAGGACCGGCTGAGGCCGTCCGGTGTCGTCGATTCGCGCCGGTGAGAACACCGAGCCGCTGACCGCCCCGTTCTGCACGGTCAGGGTGAGAACGCCGGTGTCGTCGGAGGACGCCTCAGGTTCCCACCAGACGAAGTTGCCCAAGCCGTAGGCGACGTAGGCGGTGCTGCCCGGCTGGTTGAGGTACCCCGCGCCGAGCAGCAGGTGAGCGTGGGTGCCCACGATGGCGTCCGCACCGGCTGTGGCGAGGTCGGTGGCCAGAGTTCGCATCTCCGGCGTGGGGCACTGTTCGCCCTCGATGCCCCAATGCAGGTAGACAACGACGACATCCCCGGCAGCCGTGGCTCGGCTCACTCCGGCCAGCAGCCGGTCCTGATCAGCCGTGGAGGCAATGCCGGGTGAGGTGTCGGTCGCCGTCCAGCGTTGGTAGGTCCGGTCGGGAACCTGGCTGGCACCGAAGATCGAGATTCCCATCCCGCTGACCTCGGTTCGGTACGGCGCGTACGCGGTGGCCGCATCAGGCCCGATACCGACGACCGGAATCGGCCCGGCAGCAATAGCGGCGAGGGTGTCCTCGAGTCCTACCGACCCGTAGTCGACCGCATGGTTGTTGCCCAACGTGGCGATGTCGATCCCGGCAGCGGCCAAGGCGTCCAGGGACACCGGGGGAGCGCGGAAGTGGAATTCCTTGGGTTCTTCTACGCCGCGCTCGGTGATGGCTGACTCCAGGTTGACCATCGCTATGTCGGCCGCGGACAGCTCCTGCGAGATGGGTCCGAAGGCCATCGCCGGGTCAGCGAGCAGGCCCTCGGTGCGGCCGGTGAAATGCACATCTCCGGCGAAAGCGAGCGTCACCGTGGGCGACGACGGTTTCGGTGTCACAGCTGTCGCGGGGACCGACGATCTGGATTCCTCAGTCGAACTGGCCGCCTGCTCATTGGCCGGTTCCAAGTCGGTCGGCGCCAGCACCAGGGCGAGGACGAAGGCGATGACTGCCAATCCGGCGACACCGGCGACAACGTGGCGATAGCCGCGCAAGCTGCGTTGTTTCCGGTGCCGACCCACTGGCCACACCCTAGGGCCGGCCGGGTACCGGGAGCGACTGAGAACAAAACGAACCGAATCGATGAGCACGTGCGAATGACGCGTGTGAGGATGAGCGTTATGAGTCGAACCGGTCTGTCTCCGGCCGACGACGCTGACCTGCTCGCTCGGCTTGCCTCGGGTGAGTCAGATGCGCTTGCCCAGATCTATGACCGTTATCACCGTCAGGTGTTCAGCCTGGCGCTGCGCATTCTTGATGACCACATCTTGGCCGAGGACACCACCCAGGAGGTCTTCCTGGCCTTGTGGCGCGATCCCACCAAGTTCGACCCGGCAAAGGGTGCCTTCGCCAGTTGGTTGCTGTCTCTTGCCCATCACCGAAGTGTGGACGCGGTGCGCCGGGAGGAATCCCAGCGTCGTCGCCGGGACCGCCTCGCCGAACTCGAGCCGCCTGTCCTCATGGGTGACGATCCCTCTGAGAAGGCGCTCGAACGTCTGGTCGGCGCGGATGTACGTACCGCCCTTTCGGAGTTGCCTGCCGTTCAGCGAGAGGCGCTGACGCTTGCCTACTTCGGTGGATACACACAGCGTGAAGTGGCCGCCCTCACCGGGGCGCCACTGGGCACCGTCAAGACGCGCATGCTCGCCGGGATGCGTAAATTGCGCCAGGTTCTGGGCAGCGCGCTCGGAGATCTACCGTCGGTAGGGGGTGTGCAGGCGTGAGCGGCCTCGAGAACAACGACACAACGCACGTCGAGTGGGACGAACTCGCGGTCGGGTGGGCGCTGCGCGCCCTCGAACCTGATGATGAAGATCGCTTCTCAGTTCACTTGTATGGCTGCCAGCGCTGTCGGGTCTCCGTCCAGGACAGCGGACGAGTTCTCACCGCCGTGGTCGAGCAGCTGCCTCTGCAGTCTCCATCGCCGGAGCTCCGGTCACGTTTGCTGGCCGAGGTCGGCAAGACCCGGCGCAATCGCGAACTGACACCTGCGCCGCCCGAGTCGGCGCTGCCCGAAGGCGAGGTGATCGACCTGGCCGCCGCTCGTTCTCACTCTCTGGCCAGCGGTGCCCGCTTAGGACAAGGCGGCCGGAGAAAGTGGACGACGATCAGCAGGTTGGTCGCAGCAGCTGCTGCTGTCCTGGCGATCGCCGGACTCGGTATCTGGAACGTGGACCTGCAGACGGACAGGGACAACGCCACGTCCGTGGCCGAGAACCGCGGTCAAATTCTGCGCGACCTGGCCGCCGCCGGTGAGGTCAACATGACGCCGTTGCATGACGGTGACGGTCAGGCGGTGGCCACGCTGGTCATCGGGTCCAGCCAGGCGATGGTCATGACCAATGGTCTCTCGGTCAATGACAGGGGCGAGGAGATCTACGTCCTGTGGGGCCTGCAAGAGGCCGGGGAACAGCCGCAGGCCCTGGGCACCTTCGACGTGGTCGACACCGAGCTTGACATGCGTACCGTGGGGTCGACCGTGGCCGGACTGGACACCTTCAACGGATACGCTGTGACGATCGAGTCCGGGCGCCGGGCACCCGATACCCCGACATCGCCGATGGTGGCGACCGGTCAGGTCACACCCTGACCCCTACGGTTCAGATCAGGGCAGCGGGGTTAGGGCAGAATGCTCACTCGATGCCATCGATCGAGCGCGGGAGCCCGAAGCAGCGACAGGCCCGCACGGACACCGACGACGTCCACAGCCTGCGCGAGCGGGTCGCCGAGACAACCTGGCGTAAGCGGCTGGCCGCCAACGCCCCGCTGAACCACGTCTACCGGATCGGCGTCGGCGTTGTCGGGTTCGTCATCCTGATCGGCGGTGCCGCGGCGATTCCACTGCCGGGGCCCGGCTGGCTGATCGTGATCGGCGGCCTGTTCGTGCTGGGGACCGAGTTCACCTGGGCCGAGCGCCTGCTGGAATTCACCAAGCGGCACGTGAAGTCGTGGACCGAGTGGGTGACTCGACAACCGGTGTGGGTCCGCGGCCTGATCGCGCTGGCCACCGCGGCATTCGTGTACGGGGTTCTAGTCGTCACCCTGCATCTGACCGGGGTTCCAGGATGGATGCCGGACTGGGTGCCGCTATGGCGCTGAGCGGGTGCCGAACACTTTGGGTAGGGTTGCCGGGTCTCGGGCGCTTGGCTCAGCGGTAGAGCGCTTCGTTCACACCGAAGAGGTCACTGGTTCGATCCCAGTAGCGCCCACCGACGACACACCCGATGACTTCACACGCACCTGACGCGACGGTGGCTAGCTTGGAAACACCGGCAGCCCCGTCCCCTCTTTCCCCCGAAGATGCGCGGACGGGGCTCCCGGTCCAAGATCTCCCAGGTCCAAGATCTCCCAGGTCCAAGATCCCCCAGCAGGGGTCGGCCGATCGGCGGCCAACCATGATCAGCGTGCCGAGTAGCGCCGACGCGAGACACCGACGTACGGTCTTGGCCATGAGCGAGTCTGCGGTACTGGGCACTGTGAGTGCCGTCTGGGTCTACCCCGTCAAGTCCCTCGCGGGCACCTCGGTCGACACCGCCCAGGTCAGTTCCACCGGCCTGGAGGGAGACCGCACTCACTCCGTGGTGGACGCGTCGTCCGGCGAGCGGATCACTGCCAGGGAGGAGCCTCGCCTGCGGGAGCTGACCGCAGCGCCCGGCCAGGCTCAGCCGATCATCCGGGTTCCCGACGCCGAGGTCGGCGAACAGGTTCCGGCCGCTGCGCTATCGGGTTGGCTGGATCGCCCGGTCGACCTGGCCGCCACCAACGCCGACGGCGGTCACGCCGTCGACGCATTCCCGGTGCACCTGGTCTCGGAGGGCGCCATGCTGACCGCTGACCCCGACGCCGGGCCCGGGGCCTGCGATGTGAACGACCCACGCGCCAACCTCGTTCTGAAACTCGTCGCCGAAGGTGACGCCGAGCGCGGTTGGCTGGGACAGCGGATCCGGGTGGGTGACGCCGTCCTGTCGATAACCCGAACGCCCAAACACTGCCTCGGCGTCTACGCCGAGGTGGTGACCCCCGGCCGGGTTGCCCCTGGGGATCCGGTCCGCCTCGCGGACTGAGCAACTCCGTCGGCCCGGCCAACTGCCGCCGTTATCCTCGATTCATCGCCGCTGTGTGAAGTGGGATCCATCTAGACCCCAAGGAGTCCTGTCGTGTCTGCGCCCTCAGCGTCCACCGCCGTGCCTACCGTCATGGTGGCCGCCGGCACGACGGCGGCCCAGGCGCTGGACGCGGCGGACGTGGTCCTGAGCGGTCCCGACGCCACGATCGTCGTACGCGATGCTGAGGGCGCGCTGCGTGATCTCGACTGGACTCCCAGCGAGGATTCATCAGTCGAGCCGGTACCGATGTCCAGCGCCGATGGCCGGAACGTTCTGCGGCACTCCACCGCGCACGTCCTTGCCCAGGCCGTACAGGATCTCTTTCCGGAAGCCAAGCTCGGGATCGGGCCGCCGGTCGAGAACGGGTTCTACTACGACTTCGACGTACCGGAGCCGTTCAAGCCCGAGGACATCAAGCGCATCGAGTCCAGGATGCGCGACATCGTCAAGGCGCGACAACGGTTCTCGCGTCGGGTGGTCAGCGACGAGGCCGCTCGTGGCGAACTGTCAGCCGAGCCGTACAAGCTCGAGCTGATCGGTCTGAAGGGCCCGGCAGCCGCCGATGCAGCAGAGGGAGCATCGGTCGAGGTCGGTGGTAGCGAGTTGACCATCTACGACAACCTGGACGCCAAGTCCGGGGAACGGGTGTGGGCCGATCTGTGCCGTGGGCCGCACCTGCCCAGCACCCGGGACATCCCGGCGTTCAAGCTGATGCGGTCAGCGGCCGCGTACTGGCGGGGGAGTGAGAAGAACCCGCAGCTGCAGCGCATCTATGGGACTGCATGGGAGAGCCGTCAGGCCCTCGACGCCCACGTCGCCATGCTGGTCCAGGCCGAACGGCGCGATCACCGGCGGATCGGTGCGGCAATGGACCTGTTCAGCTTTCCTGACGAGATCGGGTCCGGGCTGGCGGTTTTCCATCCCAAAGGCGGGATCATCCGCCGGGAGATGGAGGCCTACTCGCAGGCGCGGCACGAGGAGGCCGGTTACGAGTTCGTCAACACCCCACACATCACCAAGGCGGCGCTGTTCGAGGCCACCGGGCACCTGCCCAGCTATGCCGACACCATGTTCCCGCCGATGGAGATGGAGGGCGCCGACTATTACCTCAAACCGATGAACTGCCCGATGCACAGCCTCATTTTCAAGGCGCGTGGACGGTCCTACCGTGAGCTTCCGCTGCGGCTCTTCGAATTCGGCACCGTCTACCGGTACGAGAAATCCGGTGTGGTCCATGGGCTTACCAGGGTGCGGGGGCTCACGATGGACGACTCGCACATCTACTGCACCAAGGAGCAAGTGGCCGACGAGCTGACTTCCCTGCTCGGATTCGTCCTGGATCTGCTGCGCGACTATGGCCTCGACGACTTCTACCTGGAGCTGTCCACCAAGGGCGATTCGCCCAAATTCATCGGCTCCGACGAGGTCTGGAAGGAGTCCACCGAGGCACTGCGGTCGGTGGCTGAGAAGTCGGGTCTGGAGTTGGTGCCCGATCCGGGCGGGGCGGCCTTCTACGGACCGAAGATCTCGGTGCAGGCTCGCGACGCGATCGGCCGTTCGTGGCAGATGTCCACCGTGCAGGTGGACCTCAACATCCCCGAGCGCTTGGGGCTGGAGTACATGGCCGCCAACGGGAGCCGGCAGCGGCCGGTGATGATCCACCGGGCCCTGTTCGGCTCGATCGAACGCTTCTTCGGGATCCTCACCGAGCACTATGCCGGGGCCTATCCGGTCTGGCTTGCGCCCGTTCAGGTGGTTGCCATCCCGGTTACCGACGACCAGATCGGCTATCTCGACGAGGTCATCGCAGCGCTGCGTGGGCGACGGATCAGGGCGGAGGTCGACTCATCCGACGACCGGATGCAGAAGAAGATCCGGACTGCCAGCCAGCAGAAGGTGCCCTTCGTGCTGATCGCCGGCGCCGCCGACCAGGAGGCCGGCGCGGTGTCCTTTCGCTATCGCGACGGTTCGCAACGCAATGCTGTCCCGGTTGCCGAGGCAATCGAGCTCATCGCGCAGTTCGTGGCCGGCCGCAGCAACGCCGACCCCGTCGCGCCGGAGTCGGCGCCGCCGGAATCAGTCCCGCCGGACTCCGTCCCACCCGGTTCCAGCCTGTGACGGCGTCCGAGATGGCCTACGAACCCTTCGAGCGACTCTGGACGCCCCATCGGATGGCCTACATCAAGGGCGAGGGGCGCCCCAAAGGCGATGACGACTGCCCGTTCTGCACGATCCCGACTAGGGCGGACTCCGAGGCCCTGATCGTGGCCCGCGGCGAACACGTCTACGCGGTACTCAATCTTTTCCCGTACAACGCCGGACACCTCATGGTCGTGCCGTTTCGTCACATCGCCGACTACACCGAGCTGGAGCGTTCTCGC
>JACCUF010000199.1 GCA_013811975.1 Geodermatophilaceae bacterium
TGGCGTACTGGCCCGCCGACATCGATTGCATCGTGTATCGACCGTCGTCGCCGCGTCGAATCACATCAGATGGCTTCGGAATCCTCTCACCGTGGGTTCCGTCCAGAAGCTCCTGGGCACCCTCGGAGACGTGGAGCCGTTGTGCCCAGACGTGTTCCCGCGTGCGAATACCGTTCTGCCCGCAGAAGGGACAGTCGATGTGTCTGGGCATACAGCTCCTCGCGGTGTCGCCGGCGCTGGGGTGGGAGCCGCATATCCGACCCTGTACCTGCGCGCGACCACACCCGACGACTCCGTCGATGCCAACGCCCTCGCGTCGGCAGTAATCACGACCGAGAGTTTCGGTGGACTAGTCGGCAGCGCGGCAGGCGGGGCCGTGGCTTCAGCGCCCGCCATTCTCGGCACCTCCACGCAGACCGGACTCGGCCTCGTCTACCTCGGACTCGCTGCCGCTCTTGTTCTGGCCGCGTCGCTGACCCGCTCCGCGGCCTCGAGCTGATCGCGGCCGCACCGCCCGACCGCCCGGATCCGGGCTCGCACGACCGGTCCGGTCGCCGATCCCGTTGTGACACTGTTGCTGCGTACGCCTCGCGGATCGCCGTCGTCCCGAATCTCGTCGCGAGCGGTTCGACTCGTGAAACGTCTACCTCCGATTCTCAGCCGGAGTCGTCGGCTGTTGATCCCCTTGAGGGGCCGCTGCGGTCCTCAGCGGGAGGTCGAACACGCGATCGTCCGTCTCAGAAGGCCACCACGGCATCTCAGAGCCGTCGAAAGGCGGTTCGCCACTGTTGACAGCGCCGACGATCGTCTGGCAGGTCGCCTCGGCCGCGTGGACGAGCTCGTGCGGGTATGCCCAGGTGCGACTGTGCGTGGTGAACTCGTCCTGGTCAAGGACTCGGACCTGGCCGTCGTCGAGTTGCTCAACGTCGAGGTCGAGGTCGAGGTCGATGAACTCGATCAGGTTTCCCCGCCGCGTCGCGGGTGTCGTGATGTCGACGTACAGCTGCTTCGGACGTCGCCGACGAGGGAGGGCCGGCACGAAGTACGCCGACCACATTGCCCCGAGAGGGACCAACCGAAGGCCGGGAGTTGCCTGAACTTCTCGATGGCGTCTCGACCACTCTCCCGTCGGGCATCCACAGCCAGGTGCCCAGCGCATCCGTGCCCACCTCGGCCATGACCGTCCGACGATGAAAGTCTCCGTTCCACTTCCGAGACGCAACCACGACGTAACCCATGCCGCAGAGCCTGCCATTGTCTGCGTGCCGCTGAGTGATCCTCGTGGAGAAGCCGCTGAAACTCGCACATGCTTGAGCGGGCGTTACACCAGCGACGGCGAAGGACGCTGCTGAGCGGCGCCGGAGCTCATGAGGTAGATCAGGGTTCCCTGGTCGTCCTCGGTCCGATGGTGCTCAACAAAGCCGAGAGCCGCAAGAATGCGCAACGACGCCTTGTTGCCCGGACGTACGGTTGCCCAAAGCCGTTCGATCCCACACGTCCGGGCAACTGCCAAGACCTCACGAGCGGCTTCCGTTGCGTAGTGCTGGCCGCGAAACAGCGGATCGATCAGGTAGCCGATCTCGGGTTCGTCTGAGCCCGTGCGCCCCGGAAAGACCCCACAGTTGCCGACGACTCGATCGGTGACGGAATGACGCAGCCAGTACCAGCAGAACCCGAATCGGTCTCGCGCCACCGCGCGCCGAGCAGCCCACTCCTGCGTTTGTCGCAGATCTCGAAACGGGCCAGAACCGATGGTGTGGGCAGCACTGTCGCTCAGCAGCAGATGCAGTGTCTCAACGTTCTCGCCGCCGGCATCGGACAGTTTCAGTCTTTCCGTTGCGATGGTCAGCGGCATAGCGCGACGCTGTCCGATGATCGTCATCCCCCATCATCCAGGCGCGCGCTCAGCAGCGAAGCGCACAGGCAGCTCGTCAGGTCCCCGAAGCCGCAAACGACTCTGCTCTGCCGGGGTGAATGAGGCGCCCGGATCTGCCGAGAGTCGAGCGTGCGCAGGTAGGTCACTCAGACATTGCCAAGGGCGAAAAGCAATGTACCCCCGCTGAAGTCGCCCTCTACGCTCTGGATGTGCATCCCTACGCCCCTCTGAACGTCACTGTGACCACCCCGCGGATCGAGCTGCGCGGGGC
>JACCUF010000325.1 GCA_013811975.1 Geodermatophilaceae bacterium
CAGCCGCTGCTGTCGTCCCGCATGCCGGCCCAGCGCCCGTCGAGCCGAGCGCAGCGGGGGCGCCAGATCGACCGATCGGGACAGGGCTATGGACTCAGGTGCGTACCTTGCACGTTCTTCGGCCAGCGCGATGTCACGAACGGCGACAGCGCTCTCGGCGTCGAACATCGCATCGCGGGCCAACCGACGGGCCAGCATTCGGGGTGTCTCATCCTGGCGACTGGTCAGTCCCAGGTCCGTCGCCGTGTCCAGGAGTTCGTCCCAGGCCGCATGGGCACTGGGCACGGCCCTACTGCGTCCGACCAGGCGGGTCCGGACCAGGCGGGTCCTGATCCGGATTGCCGCAGGGGTGAGGAGTAGGACGATCACGAGCAGCGCGGCACCGCCGATGGCGATGGGCACCCAATCAAAGCTGTCCTGTTCGGCAGTCCGGTTGAGCGTATTGGGATCGCTGAGGGTCTCATCGAAGGGATTCTGCTGACCACCGGGAAGTTGGCCGGCCGGGACACTGGGCGCAGCCGATGGCTGAGCCTGGTCGGAGACGCTGTCGGCCCGGGGTGCGTAACTGAGTTCAACGGCGCGGCCGGGTCCGATCGGGGTCGGGTCGAACGGCATCCAGCCCACCCCACTGATATAGGCCTCCACCCACGCGTGGGCGTCATCGGTGGTGACCGTCCAGACCCCGTCCTCGAACGTGCCGGGTGTGTAACCGAGCACGACGCGTGCCGGGACACCGGCAGCGCGGAGCATGACCGCCATCGCGGCGGCGTACTGCTCGCAGTAGCCCCGCTTGTTCTGCAGGAAGTTGACCAGATCGTCACCGCTGGTGCCCGGCTCGGTCGTGAGGCTGTAGAGGAAGCCGTTGGCGCTGTCGGTCAGGTAGTTGTTGATCGACAGCGCCCGCTCGTACGGGCCGCCCGCGCCGGCCGCGGCTACGAGGGAGTCGACGAGAACCGCGACGGAAGGGTCCAGCCCGGTCGGGAGTGCGGTGAAGGCGACCTGCAGCGGATTGTCCGGATCAAGGTCGGGAGCTCGCGACAGTTGAGTAGCGGTCGGTTGCGGCTCCAGGGCTCGAACGGAGTACTCGAGTCCGCCTGTGGTGTCGTCGCGGCTGAATACAGTCCCGCTGCTCTCGTCGAAGCGCCAGTCCCCGGCAACCTGCACCGACACCGGCGAGGAGAAGACCGGCAAGAACCGGTCGTCGTGGTCCAGGACAGTGATGTCGGCGGTGACCGGACGCAGGACCTGCGGTCCTGGCAGCCGCACGAGCAGGCCGTTTTCGGCGACCTGCACCTGACTGTCCAGGTTGGCCAACGACCAGCCGTCCGGTCCATAGGTGTCCAGCGACAGCGAGCGCAGGTAATACGGGTCGTCGACATTGGTCTCGACTCGAAGAAGATCGCGCGTCTCGGGCAGGGTGAGTTCGCCCTGCAAGCGCGCCAACGGACTCAGCGACGTCCCGGGACCGGGGCCGCGCCCGCCCCCGAACTGCTGCCCCAGCAACCCTTCCGGCCAGGTCGGGATGACCAGTGGCAACACCAGTCCCAGACCAAGCGCGCCGACAGCCACCTGCCCCGCGGTCACCAGCCCCGGGAGCGTCCGGTGGCCGCCGGAGGTGACAGTGCGTCCCCATCGGGTCAGGCCGTCACGGCCGTCGGCATAGAGCAACACGAGGTAGCCCAGCGCCGGACCGATGAAACTGACGAGACTGATCGAGCCCACCAGAGTGGCCACCGGCACGAGATAGATGACCAGCAGCGCCAGACCGCCCAGGGCGGCGCGGCGCAGCCGGATGGCCAGGAACTCGACGAGGATGGCCATGAAGCCGATGGCCAGTGTTGTCAGGGCAACCAGTCCGTCCAGCAGCAGCGCCGGCGCCGCCTGCGACTGCAGGTCGAGCAGTCCTTCACCAAGGACGGCCGAGAGGTCACGGGCACTGCCGGGCGTCGGGATCACGCCCAAGGTCAGGTGTTGGGCGAAGATCAGGTTCATCATGATGAACGCGGCCAGCAGTTGCGCGAGCGGCGCCAGCCCAGCCCCCCGCGGAAGGGCGCGGACGCCGATGCCGGTCACCGTGACCGTGGCAACGATGGCGACGACCGACGGCAGCCAGCCCCGGTTGACGAAGACAGGCAGCAGGGCGGCGCTGGTCAGCAGCGTGGCCGCGCCGCAGGCCGTACCCATCCGCATCGATCGCCGGCGTCCCGCGGTCGAGTCGTCGCCGCTGGTGCTGTTGCCCCTCGTGCTGTTGCGTGCCTCGGCCAAGCTGGTCTCGGTCATGGCGTGCGCGCAGTCGTAAGGCGGGTACCGCCGGATCCTTCGGAGGAGGCCGCGGTCCCGCTGTAGCCGAAGGCCGTGACCCCAGCCTGAGCCCAGGCGTCGGTGATCGTGACCCCCGCGGGCACGATGACGACTCGCCAACCGGCTCGCCGGAACACGCCGGCCGTGGCCAGCACCTGCTGGCTCGGCTCGGCCACCGCTGACTTCGGGGCGACGGCCGCGACGGCCGCGACGGCACGCTGGTCGCTTCCGCGGTCTGCGCTCTCAACAGGTGAGGACGCCGGCCGGCCGGATCGGACGCGGCGAAGCGGCCCACCGGTGCCGTAGCTGGCCACATCGGACAGCACGGCGATCGAGGTGGCGGTCGAGGATCGGCCCCGGATCAGTGCGGATGCGTCGTCCGGGGTCGCCTCGCCGAGAACGCAGACCAACAGTCCGTCCTCACCGGCCAGGCGCAGCTCGCTGATCCCGTGATCAAGGGTTCGAAGGGTCGACGTGCGGATGACAGCCAGTTGGTCGAGCAGGGCGTCCCGCGCGGCCAAGCCCGAGACACCATGGATCTCACCGCCATCGGTGAACAGTCGCAGGCTGTAGCCCAGTCGGGTCAGGTGATCTCCGATACTGGCCGCAGCGCTCACCGACCACTCGAAGCTGCCGCTCATCCCCTCGCCGCGATGTGCGGTGCCGCGGGTGTCCAGCAGCATTGCCGATCTGGTCTGCCAGGGCTGCTCCTCCCTGCGGACCATCAGTTTGCCGATCCGCGCAGTGGACCGCCAGTGCACCTTGCGCAGGTCATCGCCGCTGCGGAACTCACGGGTCGCGGCATCGTCCTCGCCCTGGATGGAGACCGACCGTGAACTGCTTTCCCCGCCGGTTGAGTACGCTCCGCCCAGCCCAACCCCCGGTAGCGGGTGCACGACGGGGACGAAGGTGAGGATGTCGGTGGCCGCGAAGCCCCGGCTGCGCTCGACCAGGCCAAACGGGTCGCTGAGCTTCAACCGCAGCGGACCGATGGCGAACCGTCCGCGCAACGCAGACTTCACCTCGTAGGACAGCTCCACGCTGGCCCCGGGTGCCAGCCGGTCGACGACGAACCGGGCGTGCTGGCCCAAGACGTGTGGAACCGAATCATCAAGCTGGAGCAACCCACTGCGCTGTTCGGCGCGGTTGGTCACCCGCAGGACGATGGTGGCTGGCTGGCCGACCGGCGTGCGGCTGGGCACGATCGACCTCGACGAGGACAGGCGGAACCGGTTGCGGCCCACGAACAAAGAGGCGACCAGGGGGACGGCGAGGGCAAAGACAGCGGCGCGTAACAAGTCGGATTCGCCCAAGGTGACCCCGGTGAGCACCAGCGCGATTCCCGCGGCGACCAGGGAGTTGCCACGAATGGTCAGGTTGTCCCAGAGCTTGCGCATCTCAGGTCAGCCGATTCGTCCCTGTCGACCGTGTAGCTCCACAGGGCCGGCCGACGCGGCGGGCGCATCGCGTGGCACCGGCACCCGCTTCACGCAGTCGGCGACGACGTCGATCGCAGCGCGCCTGGCGATTTGTGCCTCGGGCGTGAGGATCACCCGGTGGCAGAGCACTGGCCCCACGAGCTGCTGAACGTCGTCGGGCAGCACGTACTCCCGACCGGCCAGCGCCGCCACGGCCTTGGCCGAGCGAAGCAGCTGCAGGCTTGATCGCGGAGAGCCCCCGAGCCGCAACTCGGAGCTGCGACGGGTCGCCGCGACCAACTCGACCACGTAACTCGACACGGCGGGGGACACGAAGACCCCGGCCACTGCGGCGATGATGCTGCGTACCTCAGCGGCATTCGAGACCGGTCGAAGGTCCTCGAGGGGGTCGTGGTCGGCGTGCCCAGAGAGCATCGCCAGCTCTGCCCGGGTATCCGGGTAGCCCATCGACACCCGCGCGGTGAACCGGTCGCGCTGTGCCTCTGGTAGCGGGTAGGTGCCTTCCATCTCGATCGGGTTCTGGGTGGCCACGACCATGAACGGGCTCTCGAGGTAGTACGTCGTCCCGTCGACGGTGACCTGTCGCTCCTCCATGCACTCCAGGAGTGCCGACTGGGTCTTGGGAGAGGCTCGGTTGATCTCGTCGCCGACGACTAGGTTGGCGAACACCGCGCCGGGCTTGAATTCGAAGTCGCGGGTGTCCTGGTTGTAGACGCTGACTCCGGTCACGTCGCTGGGCAACAGGTCCGGGGTGAACTGCAGCCGACGCACCGAACAGTCGATCGAGCGGGCCAACGCCTTGGCGAGCTTGGTCTTGCCGACCCCTGGGACGTCCTCGATCAACAGGTGTCCTTCGGCCAACATCACGACAAGGGCGAGTCGGACGATGTCGGGCTTGCCCTCGATCACCCGCTCGATGTTGGTCGCGATTCGAGCGGTGATCTCGCGTGCCTCGTCCAGCGGTAGCGCGCCCTGGCGGGCTCGGTGCGCGCCGTCGCTGGACGCCGGGCCACCTCGTTCATCGACGTCACTGTGTTTGACGACCTCGCTATGCGGGGCGGCTGTCACCGCAGCGTTCCTCCTACCTGCTCACCGGGATCGCCGGCGGGCATCTGGGTGCCGGCCAAGCGCGGCAGATGGTCTCAGGAGCCTACGTCGGGCTTCAGCGGATGTGTAGGCGTGTCGGAATGAACCGCCGCTCGGACTGTATTCGGATCAGATGACGCCAATGTGGGGCATTGTGGGTTAAGGTGGCGACTGGTGGAGGACGGTGGTGAGTCAACAGGCGGGAGGAGGTGGGGCGGTGTTCTTCGGAACGCACGTGCTGCGCCTCGACGAAAAGGGCCGCCTGGCGCTGCCGTCCCGTTACCGCGACGAACTCTCCGAGGGCCTGGTGATCACCAAGGGCCAGGAACGCTGTCTGTTCGGATATCCGGCGGCCTACATGTCCCGCATCGCCGACTCCCTGGCCCACAGCTCAGCTCCCGGCGGCTCGCGCGCTGTCCGGGAGTACGAACGATTCCTGTTCGGCTCCGCCGACAACCCGACTCCGGACAAGGCCGGGCGGGTCGTCGTACGGCCGGAACTGCGTGACTACGCCGGGCTGGACCGCGACTGCGTCGTGGTCGGTGCCAACACCCGCTTCGAGATCTGGGAGTCGGCCGCCTGGGCGCGGTTCGTGGCCGATCGCGAGGACTCCTTCTCCGACCTGGAGGCCGAGGTGTTGCCTCGGGCGATCTGACTTGTTGCGCACCCCGAGTCCCGGCACACCTCGCCCCTCCGGTGAGGTCTCCTCCCGCACCGCACCGCCACCGCCCTGGCGCACCTTCCCCGGTGCCAGGTAGGAGGGCCGGCGGAGCGGGTGGGGACCTGACCGGAGGGCCGATCACGCAGAACGGTCCACTCGAGAGGAGGCAGATGAGCACCGACGACGCACTCTCCGCCGCGGAGGAGAGATGAGCACCGACGACGCACTCTCCGCCGCGGAGCAGAGATGAGCACCGATACCAGTCCCGGTCACGTACCGGTTCTGCTGTCCCGGGTCTGCGAGCTGCTGGCACCAGTCGCCGCGCGCCCGGCTGCCGTGCTTGTGGACGCCACCGTCGGACTAGGCGGTCACGCCCGCGCCCTGCTGGCGGCCCACCCCGGTCTCCGGGTCATCGGTCTCGACCGTGATGAAGCGGCCCTTCAGATCTCCCGGAACAGGCTCGCCGAGTACCGAGACCGAATCAGATTAGTGCACACCGGGTTCGATGCCCTCGGCGTTGTTCTGAAGGAGTTCGCCTCAACCGGCGTCGACGGCGTGCTGTTCGACCTGGGGGTTTCATCCATGCAGCTCGACCAGGGCGAGCGTGGCTTTTCCTACTCCCGCGACACCGGCTTGGACATGCGGATGGATACCACCGCCACGCTGACCGCGGAGCACGTCGTCAACAGCTACTCCCGAGGTGAGCTGACCCGGATCCTACGGGCGTACGGTGAGGAGCGCTTCGCCTCTCGAGTCGCCGCGGCCATCGTCCGCGAACGCGACCGCGCCCCGATCACCAGTTCGGTCGCCCTCGCCGAGCTGGTCCGTGCCGCCATCCCGGCCGCCACCCGGCGTACTGGCGGACATCCCGCCAAACGCACGTTCCAGGGCCTTCGGATCGAGGTCAACGGCGAACTCGCGGCCCTCGAGACCGCGCTTCCTGCGGCAATCGAGGCATTGCGAGCCGGGGGCCGTCTGGTAGCGATCAGCTACCACTCCTTGGAGGACCGGATCGTCAAGCGGGCCCTCGTACGGGCCACTCAGGACAGCACGCCGCTCGACCTGCCTGTACTGCTGCCGCAGGGCCGGCCGCGGCTGCGGATGCTGACTCGTGGAGCCGAGTTGCCTACCGCCGAGGAAGTGCAGAACAACCCTCGGGCGGCATCGGCCAAGATGCGTGCCGCCGAGCGGATGGACATCGAACGGGACGACATCGAACTCGAGGGTGGAGCAACGCCCCAGCGGACCCGGACAAGGGGTGCCGCCTGATGGCTGCCAGCGTGAGCGTCGAGACGATCCGCGCCGAGCCGAGTCGGAGTCGGGCGACACCCCGGACGCACCGGCCGGCGCTGCGCCTGCTTCCCGCGCCGACTCCGAGTCTGCGCCGGGGTCCGTTCATCGCGCTGGTGTTGACCCTGGTGATCATCGGCACCGTCGGCCTGCTCGTGCTGAACACCGTCATCGCCGCGGACTCTTTCCGAGTCGAACAGCTCGTCCAGCGCAATGCTGAACTCGCCTTGGCCGAGCAGGAGTTGCAGCGTCAGGTCGCCGAAGGGCTCTCGCCCGAGGCGTTGGCCGAGGCGGCGCGCGAACTCGGCATGGTCCCGGCTGGGCAGCCAGCCTTCGTCATAGTCGGGCCGGATGGCGCCATCGTCATCCAGGGCACCCCGGTTCCGGCGGGTGTTCGCTGACGTGGCGACCCCAGCGCGCCGACGTGCCCCCGGGACGGCCACGAGGGGTGTCGGCTCATCCCGAACGCAGCGGGTTTCACGTGGCGACCCGAACCGTCCGGCCCGTAGACCTGCGCCCGCCAGGCCGCGGCGGCGTCGGCCTCGGCGTCGACTGAAACTGGCCGGTGCGGACAAGCGACTTCGGGTAGCCGGCGCGGTGATGGCCGTACTGACTGCGGTGATCCTGGGTCGCCTGGTCCTGCTCCAGGGGCTCGACGGGACCGCGTATGCCGCCGCCGCCTCCGCCGATCGGCTCCGCGAGGACGTGCTGGCGGCCACTCGCGGGCAGATCCTCGACGCCAACGGCAACCCGATGGCCTACACGCTTTCGGCCCGCAAGATCTACGCCGACCCGTCCCTGATCGGTGACCCGGTCGCTGCGGCGACGATCTTGTCCGGGATGCTCGGAGCCCCGGTCAACCAACTCGTCGACAAGTTGCAGGCCGACAACCGTTACCAGGTTCTGGCCGAGAGGCTGGAGCCGTCGTTGGCCGCGCAGGTGATGAACCTCGGCATCGCCGGGATCGGGGTCGAGGTCCAGCCGTTGCGGATCTATCCGGCCGGGTCGGTCGGCGCACAGGTGGTCGGCTTCACCGGCGCTGACGGTTCGGGGTTGGCCGGCATCGAACAGGCCTACGACGAGCTGCTGACCGGCACCCCAGGCACCACGTCCTACGAGGTCGGCCGAAGCGGTGCGGTCATCCCTGCCGGGGGACGCACCGATCGACCGGCCGTCCCCGGGGGTTCGGTGCAGTTGACCATCGACCAGGACGTCCAGTTCCACCTCCAGCAACAGTTGGATGCCCAGTGCGCGGACGGCTCCACCGAGAACGCCCAGGGGGTGATCCTCGATGCGCACAGCGGTCGGGTACTCGCGATGGCGACCTGCCGCAGCTTCGACCCGAACACCGCCAGCGAGGCCGATCCGGACACACTCGGCAATGGGGCGATCTCCGGAATCCTCGAGTCGGGGTCGGTGGCCAAGGCCATAACCCTGTCCGCGGCGATCGAGGAAGGGATCGTCACCCCGGACGACGTGCGGCTGACCCCTGACTCCATCACCGTCGGCAACACGACCGTGCGCGACGCTCATCCGCACAACCCGATCAACTACACGGTCACCGGCATCCTCGCCAAGTCCTCCAATGTCGGCACCATCGGCATCGCCCGAGAACTGGGTAACGAGCGCCTCGAGCAGTATCTCCGCGCGTTCGGCGTCGGCGAACCCACGGGCATCGAACTCCCGGGCGAGAGTCCAGGGATCCTCGTCCCGAACCAGGAATGGAGCATTGCTCAATCGATCAATGTCCCGATCGGCCAAGGCTTCGCACTGACCACGCTGCAGATGGCATCCATCTATCAGACGATCGCCAATGGTGGCGTTCGGATTCCGCCCCGGATCGTCGCCTCGACGACAGCAGCCGACGGCACCGTCACCGAATCTGCCCAGCCCGAAGGCGTACGGGTCATCAGCGAACAAACCGCTGCGACGATGGCCTACATGCTCGAAGCGGTCGTCGGCGAAGGTGGCACCGCGCTGAATGCGTCGATTGCCGGCTACCGGGTTGCCGGTAAGACCGGTACGGCGCAACGGCCGAATCCGGCATGCAGTTGCTATGCCGGCGGTGGCTTCTGGACCACCTTCGCCGGCTTCGCGCCGGCCGATGCCCCCCGCTACGTGATGTCGGTCATGCTGCAACGGCCGGACTCCGGCGTCCCAGCCGGCCCGGTCTTCAAGAACGTGATGACCTTCGTGCTGGCCCATGAGGCGGTGCCACCTACCGGGGTGGGCCGGCCAGAGTTCATCCTGATCGTGTGACCGCCCGACCTGTCCCGGCGACGCCGACGCTCCCGGGCGCTCGGTAACCTCGCCCCCCGTGGTCGTCCTTGCTCGTCCCACCCAGCTGCCGCCGGTTCCGTTGGCGGAACTGGCGGTTTTGGTGGACGCCCAGCCTGAGAAGAAGCCAGGATCGGTCGACATCTCCGGGGTGACGCTGCGCTCCATCGATGTCAGGCGCGGCGATCTGTTCGCCGCCCTGCCCGGAGCCAACACGCACGGAATCCGTTTCGCCGGCGCCGCCATCCAGGCCGGCGCAGCAGCCATCCTGACTGACCCGGCCGGGGGCGCCGCCATGTCAGACGTCGACCTGCCACTCCTGGTCGTGGCCGATCCGCGGGCGGTGCTGGGTCGGATAGCCGCCGCGGTATATGGCGACCCGAGCAGAGCCTTGTCGGTTCTCGGTGTGACCGGGACCAATGGCAAGACGACGACCTGCTACCTGCTCGAGGCTGCACTGGCCGCGGCCGGTCACAAAGCCGGACTGATCGGCACGATCGAGACCCGGATGCGCACGGGGGACAGGTGGATGTCGGTGCCGGCTCAACGCACGACGCCCGAAGCCCCCGATCTGCAGGCGACTCTCGCGCTGATGGCCGAGAACGGGGTCGAATCGGTCGCCATGGAGGTCTCCAGTCACGCACTGGCTCTGGACCGAGTCGCCGGTACCGCCTTCGATGTCGCCGGCTTCACCAATTTCAGCCAGGATCATCTGGACTTCCACGGTGACCTCGAGGCCTACTTCAGGGCCAAGGCTCTGCTCTTCGACGGCCGCGCGGCCCACGAGGTCGTGATGATCGATGAACAGTGGGGACGCAGGCTCGTTGGCCCGGACACGGTGACCGTGTCCGGCGTTGGATCGACGAAGGCCACGTGGCACAGCTCGGAGGTTTCGACGAAAGGTGGTCAGACTTCTTTCATCGCCCATGGTCCGGCTGGGCGCAGGCTGCCGGTGAGTTTGGGTCTGCCAGGGCATTTCAATGTCGCCAACGCACTCCTGGCGCTTGCGATGCTGAATTGCGCGGGAGTCGACGTCGAGGAAGCCGCACAAGGACTCGCGGCCGCCCGGGTGCCTGGCCGGATGGAGGTCGTCGACGCGGGGCAGCCGTTCACAGCCCTGGTCGACTATGCACACACTCCAGCGGCTGTGGCAACCGTGCTCCAGGCACTGAGGCCGCTGACCGACGCAACCCTGGTCCTCGTCCTCGGTTGCGGGGGAGACCGCGACACCGGCAAGCGTCCGCTCATGGGTGAGGTCGCCGCGCGGGGCAGCGACGTACTGATCATCACCGATGACAACCCTCGCTCAGAGGACCCGGCCGCAATCCGGGCAGCAATGCGGGTGGGCGCAGAGAGGTTGTCGGCAGGCCAGTCAGGTGCGGTACTCGAGGTCGCGGGCCGTGCGGAGGCGATCGAGGCAGCCGTTGACCGGGCGCGGCCCGGCGACACCGTGGTGATCGCTGGAAAGGGGCACGAACAGGGGCAGGAAATCGACGGCGTGGTCACCCCCTTCGATGACCGCGAGCTGTTGCGGACCGCGCTGGCCGGTCATGGCTGGATCGGTGGCCCCGGACCGTGATCGCGGTGACGGTTGCCGAGCTGCTCACTGCCACCGACGGCCAGTGGCACCCGCCTGGGACCAGCAACAACGGCAGCGGCGAGCCAGCCGCGCTGTCGATCACTGGCGACGTGCAGATCGACTCGCGGTCATGTGGTCCGGGCGACGTCTTTGTCGCCTTGCCGGGAGAGCGCTCCGACGGACACGAGTTCGCTGCCGCGGCGCATCGAGCCGGCGCCGTCGCCGTGCTCGCGCTTCGCCCGATCCAGAACGTGCCCTGCGTCGTCGTCGCCGATCCACTGATCGCCCTCGCCCGTTTTGCAGCCGCCATCGTGGCTCGGGTACCCGAGCTGGTCATCATCGGTATCACCGGGTCGAGCGGCAAGACCTCGACCAAGGACCTGATCGGCGATCTTCTCTCCCGATGGGGTCCAACCGTGTGCCCGATCGGTTCCTACAACAACGACCTCGGCCTACCACTGACCATGCTGCGGGTCGATCAGCGGACCCGTTTCCTCGTACTGGAGATGGGTTCACGCGGTGTCGGCCACATTGCCCGCCTGACCGAGATCGCCCGGCCCGCGATCGGGGTGATCCTCAACATCGGTACCGCGCATCTCGGTGAGTTCGGCTCGATCGAGCTCGTGGCGCAGGCCAAGTCTGAACTCCTCGCCGCACTTCCACCCGCCGATGACGGCGGAGTCGCGATCCTCAACGCCGACGACGCCTCCAGCGGGTACCTGGCCGGCTGTACGGCTGCGCAGGTCTGGACCTTCGGCGCCGGCCCGGAAGCCGATGTCCGGTACGACGCCGTCGATGTGAGCGGCGGGGGTCGTCCACGGTTCCGACTGTCAGCCGGCGGCCATCAGGTCGAGGTCGCGCTCCAGTTGGTTGGCGCACATCAGGCGGCCAACGCGGCAGCGGCCAGCGCCGTCGCGTTGTCGACCGTCGCGCGGGCTCGACCTCCGGCCCGGATCGAGGTCGCTGCGACACACGAACGGTTAGTTGACATCGGACTCGGACTCGGCGCCGCACGGCCTCGGAGCGGCTTGCGGATGGAACTCAACGACCGTGCAGACGGGGTGAGCATCCTCAACGACGCGTACAACGCGAATCCCGAGTCGATGCGTGCCGCCCTGGATGCGCTGATCGCTGTCGCGGGCGGCGTCCGTCGTACCTGGGCGGTCCTGGGGGCGATGGGAGAACTTGGTGCCACTGCTCACGCCGAGCACGAAGCAGTAGGCAACGAGGTCAAACAGCGTGGGGTCGACCGGCTAGTCGCCGTGGGTGCCGATGCCGTGGGCATTTATGCTGGCGCCGCTGGTGAGCCAGCCCAAGAAGAGGGGTTCGTCCACGTGCCGGACATGAGCGCGGCGCTGCACTTGCTGCGTCGCCAGCTTCGTCCGGGTGACGTGGTCCTGGTCAAGGCCTCTCGTTACGTCGGGCTGGAACGGCTCGCCGATGCTCTGTTGGAAGGGACCGAACAGACATGAGATCGGTCCTGATCGCGGCGGTGATCGCGCTGGCCATCTCGATCATGTTCACCCCCATCGCGATCCGCGTCCTGCAGCGCAGAGGGTTCGGCCAGGAGATCCGGGTTGACGGACCTCAGCACCACATGACCAAGAAGGGCACGCCCACGATGGGCGGTGCAGTGATCGTCTTGGCCACCGTCGTCGGGTACTTCGGCGCCTATCTGTTCCTCATCGGCCAGGGCGGCGGCGGGCCGACGGCCAGCGGACTGCTGCTGATCTATCTGCTCGTCGGACTCGGGGTGGTCGGCTTTCTCGATGACTACATCTCGATCCGCAACCAGCGCAATCTCGGCCTGAACAAAACGGCCAAGCTGGTCGGACAGCTCGTGATCGGCGTCAGCTTCGCGGTCCTGGCGCTGCAGTTCCGCAACGCCAACGGGCTGACGCCTGGCTCGCCGGTGCTCTCCTTCGTCCGCGACATCGCTCCGCTGACGCTGGGCACGGTCGGCTTCGTCGCCTTTGCCCTGCTGCTGATCAGTGCTTTCTCCAACGCCGTCAATTTCACCGACGGTCTCGACGGCCTGGCCTCGGGTGCCTCGGTGATGGTGTTCGGCTCGTACCTGATCGTCTCCTTCTGGCAGTTCGGGCACGACTGCGCCCGCCTCCAGGAGGCCGGCTGCTACTCGGTGCGCGACGCGCTGGACATCACTCTGATCGCGGCGGCTGCGATGGGCGCCTGTTTTGGGTTCTTGTGGTGGAACGCCTCGCCAGCCCGAATCATCATGGGCGACACCGGATCTTTGTCCCTGGGCGGTCTCATGGCCGGCCTGGCGATCTTCACCCGCACCGAGTTGCTCCTCGTCGTCCTTGGTGGTCTGTTCGTCGTTGTCGCCATGTCGGTGACCATCCAGATCCTGGTCTTCCGGCTCGGCGGTGGCCGGCGAATCTTCCGGATGGCACCCATCCACCACCACTTCGAGTTGGCCGGGTGGACGGAGAACACCGTTGTGGTGCGCTTCTGGATCGTCACGGGTATGGCAGTGGCCTTCGGCCTGGGGCTGTTCTACGCCGATTGGCTCAGCCTCGCCGAGCTCGAGTGAGCGGGCCGGCCCGAGGCGGGCCTAGCCGGTTCCGGCGCCCGTGGTGGACCGGTCGGCGGGTACTCGTCCTGGGTGCGGGAGTCTCCGGGCTGGCAGCCATTAGGGCCTTGAACGGGGTCGGTGCGCATGTGCTGGTCGCTGACGAGCGGACCGACGACCTAGCCCATGTCCTGGCCGCGGCCGGCCTGGCCGAACCCTCCATGGTCCGCGAGATCGGGATGCCCGATCAGCTTCCCGACGTGGATCTAGTTCTGGCCACTCCCGGTGCACCGCCGAGTCACCCGCTGCTGGTTGCCGCCGGGCGCGCAGGACTCGAGGTCATCTCCGAGCCGGAGCTGGCCTGGCGGCTACGTGATCCGGACGGGGCTCCCTGGCTGGTCGTGACCGGCACCAACGGCAAGACCACGACGGTCGGAATGCTGGAAGCGCTGCTGCTGGCCGGTGGCCTGGCCAGTATCGCAACCGGCAACATCGGCTTGCCCCTCGTGGACGTCGTCACCGGGCCGCAGCCGTACGACGTCCTCGCGGTCGAACTGTCGAGTTTCCAGCTGCACCGGGCGCCCACGATCGCGCCGCACGCCGCTGCTGTACTCAACGTGGCGCCTGACCACCTCGACTGGCATGGGTCGATGACCGCGTACGCGGCGGCGAAGAAGGTCGTCTTCGACCGGTCCGGGATTGCGGTGTTCAACCGGGACGACGAGTGGTCGTGCCGCCTTGCTGACGGACACGCGCATCCGATCGGCTTCAGCCTGGACCCGCCGGCGCCGGGCGAGCTGGGAGTAGCCGACGGAGTGCTCCTCGACTGCGCCTACGAGGAGCGGACCGAGCTGGCTCGGGTCGAGGACGTTCCGGTCACCGGTCGACACAACGTGGCCAACGCCTTGGCCGCGGCCGCCCTGGCGCGCAGCGTCGGCATACCTGCGTCGGCCGTGGCGGATGGGCTGCGGTCCTACCGTCCGGGGCCGCACCGCAACACACTGATCTCCACAGTGGACGGTGTCGACTACGTCGACGATTCCAAGGCGACGAACCCACACGCCGCGCGGGCATCCCTGTCCGCCTATGCCGATGTTGTCTGGATCGCAGGCGGTTTGCTCAAGGGCGCCGAGATCGACGATCTCGTCATCGCCGTACGCGATCGGCTGCGAGCCGTTGTGCTGCTCGGCGCCGACCGGGCGGTGATCGGTCGAGCCCTCGCGCGACACGCGCCGGAGGTCCCGGTCGTGGAGGTCAGCAACGGCGACGATGGGGCCATGGTCGAGGTCGTCCGGGAGGCTGCAGCGCGGGCGCGCCCCGGAAGCACGGTGCTGCTGGCTCCCGCAGCTGCCTCGATGGACATGTTCGTGAACTATGTGGCCCGCGCGGACGCCTTCGCCAGAGCCGTCGGGGCACTCCCCGGGCGGAGGGCCGAATGACCCTGCTCAGTTCCGGTCCCAGCTCCCATGTGGTGACCCGCCCGAGCGGGCGTCCGGCCATCGGCGACCGTCCGATGACCTCCTTCCATCTGGTGCTCGCCGGCGGCGGCGCGCTGTTGCTCATCGGACTGATCATGGTCTTCTCCGCGACGAGCGTGGATTCGCTGCAGGAGAAGGGCTCGGTCTACGCCAGCTTCAGCACTCAGGTCACCTTCGCCCTGGTCGGCCTGGTGGCCTTCTGGGTCGCCCTGCGGATCCGTCCGACGCTGCTGCGGCGGATGGCACTCCCGGGCATGCTGATCGCGATCCTGCTGCTGGTGCTCGTGCTCATCCCTGGAATCGGACAGGAGTACAACGAGGCCCGCCGCTGGTTCGAGATCGGGCCGCTGAGCCTGCAGCCGTCGGAGCTGGCCAAACTGGCCTTCGTGGTCTGGGGTGCAGACCTGCTGGTGCGAAAGCACAAGCTGATCGACCGGTGGCGCCATCTGCTGGTCCCCCTGGTCCCGATCGGAGCCCTGCTCGGCCTGCTGGTCCTGCTACAGCCAAACCTGGGCACGGCTCTGGTCTTCTTCCTGATCCTGTTCTCCCTCCTCTGGTCGGTCGGAGCCCCCGCCCGGCTGTTCGTGACGATGGGCACCGCGCTGGTAGGTCTGGTGGCCGCGATGATTGCCGCCGAGCCGTACCGCGCTGCCCGGCTCACCGGCTTCCTCGACCCCTTCGCCGACCCCGAAGGCGCCACCCTGCAGGCGGCCAACGGGCTCTATGCCCTGGCCACCGGGGGCTGGTGGGGCGTTGGCCTGGGCAACAGCCGGATGAAGTGGGGCCTGCTCCCGGAGCAGGACAGCGATTTCATCTTCGCAATCATCGGGGAGGAACTCGGCTTCGCCGGCTGCCTCCTGGTGGTGTCCCTCTATGGCCTGCTGGCCTATGCCGGCATCCGGATCGCGCGGCGGACCAACGACGGATTCATCCGGCTGGCCGCGGCGGCGATCACCGTCTGGTTGACCGGTCAGGCCATGATCAATATCGGCTACGTCGTCGGCCTCCTGCCGATCACCGGGATCCCACTGCCGCTCATCTCCTCAGGTGGCACGTCCCTGGTGCTGACCATGTTCGCAGTCGGTGTCCTGGCCAGCTTCGCGCGGCACGAGCCGGCGGCAGTGGCCTACCTCAAACGCCGCCGTCGTCATCGTTGGGCGCGGCTGCTGGCGCCCGTGCCGCATACCGCCAGTTCCGACCGGAAGCGGCCAACTCCCCGCCGGGCCACCAGGCGCCCCCCTCGGCAGTCGACAACCCGATGAAGGGCCGGCGAATCGTGCTCGCCGGTGGAGGTACCGGTGGGCACATCGAACCGATGCTGGCCGTCGCCGACGCGCTGCGGGCAGCCGAACCCGACGCGACGCTGACCTGCATCGGGACCGGGCGAGGCCTGGAGGTCGATCTGGTCCCTGCCCGCGGGTACGAGTTAGCGCTGATCCCGCCGGTTCCGTTGCCGCGCAAGCCCACGCTCGATCTGCTGCGGGTGCCGGTGCGGCTCTGGCGTGCCGTCGCGGCCGCAGGCGCGATCTTGCGCGAGAGGCGGGCCCAGGCGCTGGTCGGGTTCGGCGGCTATGTCGCCCTTCCGGTCTATCTCGCGGCCCGACGGGCCCGTATCCCGATCGTCGTGCACGAACAGAACGCCGTACCGGGTCTGGCCAACCGGGTCGCGGCTAGATTCGCCGACGTGGTGGCCGTGACCTTTCCGGGAACGTCGCTGCGTCGTGCCCAGGTCGTCGGCATGCCATTGCGCCCGGAGATCGCCCATCTCGACCGGTCGGCACTGCGGGACACAGCGCGCTCCCACTTCGGACTGGCTCCGGATCGGCCGTGCCTGCTGGTGTTCGGAGGCTCCCAGGGAGCTCGCAGCCTCAACACGGCTGTGACCGGGGCTGTGCGGCCGTTGCGGGACAAAGGGATCCAGATCCTGCACGCCACGGGGCCGAAAAACCTTCCTGCGGAGACAGCTGCCGGGCCGCCGGATGCGGTGCCCTACGTCGTATTGCCCTACCTGCAACGGATGGATCTGGCCTATGCAGCGGCCGATCTCGCATTATGCCGAGCCGGCGCGGTGACCTGTGCGGAGCTGGCCGCAGTGGGTCTGCCTGCCGTATTCGTCCCGCTCCCGATCGGCAACGGCGAGCAGCGGCGCAATGCCGTGCCGGTCGTCGAGGCCGGCGGGGGCCTGGTGGTCGAGGATGCCGCGCTGACGCCGGACGTCCTCCTGGCAGCTGTCGCCGATCTGCTGCTCGACGAGAGCCGGCTGAGGGCAATGTCGGCTGCCAGCGCACGGTTGGGTCATCGTGATGGCGCCGAGCGGATGGCCGAGTTGGTCCTGGGTGCATGCCGATGAACATGGCCACCTGGAGCGCCCCGACACCTACGGCGGAATCTCTCGGCCGGATCCATTTCATCGGCATCGGCGGGGCCGGCATGAGTGGTATCGCCCGAATTCTCTTGGGCCGCGGGGCACTGGTGTCGGGTAGTGATGCCAAGGAGTCGGCGGTCCTGCTGGTGCTGCGGGCTCTGGGCGCCCGCGTCAGCGTCGGCCATTCGGCGGACAACCTGGGCGACGCGGATACGGTCGTGGTCTCTACCGCCATCCGGGCGAACAACCCGGAACTGGTCGCCGCCCGCGAGCGAGGGCTCCTGGTTCTCCCTCGAGCTGTGGCCCTGGCTGCGGTGCTGGCTGGGCGGCGCAGCGTTGCCGTCGCCGGAACCCACGGCAAGACCTCGACCACCTCCATGCTCACCGTCGCGTTGCAGAACTGCGGCGTCGACCCGTCCTTCGCGATCGGTGGTCATCTCAACGAGTCCGGGTCCAATGCCCACCACGGCAGCGGCGATCTATTTGTCGCGGAGGCCGACGAGAGTGACGGATCCTTCCTGCTGTTGTCTCCGTCGGCAGCGATCGTGACCAACGTCGAGGCAGACCATCTGGACAACTGGACCGATCTGGACTCGATCAGATCGGCCTTCGAGCGGTTCGTCGCCACGATCCGTCCGGGTGGCTTCCTGGTGCTTTGCGCCGACGACCCGGGAGCGGCGAAACTCGCAGCCGCGGCCCAGGACTGCTCGGTCCGGGTGCGTACATATGGCCGCGGCGAGGATGCCGACCTACAACTGCGCGAGCTCACACACGATGCCGGCGGAACCGGTGGGATCACCTACCAAGCCCTGCTGGACGGCGTGCCGCTGGGCCGAGTTCAGTTGCACGCACCAGGCGAACACATGGCCCTCAACTCCGCCGCCGCACTGCTGGCCGGCACCGAACTCGGTCTGAGTGCCACGGCGATGATCGACGGGCTCGGGGTCTACGCGGGGGTTCACCGACGCTTCGAGCACCTCGGAACCGTAAGCGGCGTCCGCGTCTACGACGACTATGCACACCACCCGACCGAGATCACCGCACAGCTGAAGGCCGCACGCTCGGTCGCCGGCGACGGGCGGCTGATCGTCGCGTTCCAACCGCACCTGTTCAGCCGCACAAGGGAGTTCGCCGAGGCATTTGGGCTGGCCCTCGGCGCTGCCGACGCGGTCGTGGTCATGGCGGTGTTCGGGGCCCGAGAGGACCCGATCCCGGGGGTGTCCGGTTTGATCATCGCCGGGAACATCCCGCTGCACCCGGATCGGGTGCACTACCAGCCGTCGTGGTTGCAGGTGGCGCCGCTACTGGCCTCCCTCGCCAGCCCCGGAGATCTCGTCCTGACCCTCGGCGCCGGTGACATCGCGATGATCGGCCGTGAGGTGCTGACCAGCCTGGCCGATTCCGACGTCCTGGCCGGTCAATCGGTCCAGTCAGGCAGCCATCCGTGACCCGGCGAAGACTGGTAAGCGTCCTGTCGGTGACCCTCGTCATCGCCGGCTTCCTCGGCTGGCTGGTGTTCTACTCCAGCGCGCTCGGGCTGGACAACGTCGAGGTCCGCGGCGAGCAGACGCTATCCGCCGCCACGGTCGAGGAGGTGCTGGCGCTTCAGCGTGGCACGCCACTGGCCAGGGTCGACCTGGCCGCCGCTGAGGCAGCACTGGAGAACATCACCCAGATCGAGTCGGCGAGTGTGACCCGGGACTGGCCGGGCACGCTGGTGGTGCGGCTCACCGAGCGCAGTCCGGTTGCTGCCGTCGAGCTCGACGGGACGACCTGGCTGCTCGACCGCTTTGGCGTTTTGTTCGCCCAGGTCAGCGCAGTTCCGGCCGGAGTCATCTCGCTGCGGGTCGACCAGCCCGGTCCCGACGATCGGGCGACCGCGGCCGGGCTCCAGGTCATCGGGGCGTTG
>JACCUF010000201.1 GCA_013811975.1 Geodermatophilaceae bacterium
CTCCTGGCCGATGTCGTCCCCCCGTCCGCCTACGGGCGCGCCTACGGCTTCGAGCGCGCCATGGACAACCTCGGCGCCATCCTCGGCCCTCTCGCTGCCATCGGCCTCGTCACCACCGTGGGCACCCGATGGGCGATCGGGCTGTCGGTCATCCCCGGGCTCCTTGCGGCAGTCGCCATCGTCTACGCCATCCGCCACGCCACACAGGTCAGTGACCAGCCTCGGCGACCGTTGCGCATCTGCATCCGCCCGGTCCTCACCGGCGGGCGGCCTGCGCCCGCTCTTCGCTGGCGTCACAGCCTTTGAGGTCGGCAACTGCGCCGCCACCCTCCTCATCCTGCGCGCCACCGAGCTCCTCCGTCCGGACACGGCCAGGACAACGCCACCACCATCGCCCTCGGGCTCTACGTCGCCTACAACCTCGCTGTCACCCTTACCAGCCTCGCCGCCGGTCGCCGCTCCGACGCCAACGGCGCCACCCCCGTGCTCATCGCTGGCATCGCCGCATTCGCCCTCGCCTACATCGCTTTCACCCAGGACACCGCCAGCTGGGCATCCTCGTCCCGCCCTTCCTCCTCGCCGGCGTCCAGAGCCTCGGGAACCTCGCCGCCAGCCTCTTCGCTGGCCTGCTCTGGACCGCGCTCAGTCCCACCTGGGCCTTCGCCTACCTTGCCGCCTGGATGCTTCTCGCCCTCGCCGGACTGATCCGCACCCGACCAAGTGGACCGCTGGCCGGAAGTCCCTGATCGCACGAGACGTGCTCCAACGGCCCAGACATCTTCGCAACGTCCAACTCGACGTCGAATGCCGCAGGGAACCCCGTGGTTCGATGCCGATTTTCGGCTCTCCTGTCGGTCGCGTGGGCGCCAATGACGGGGATGTAGTTCGCGAAGCCGCTCCCTGTCTAGGTTTCGGGCTGTCTAGGTCCGACAAGGCAAGGAGCGGCTTCGGTGAAGAAACTATGGCGTCACGTGCTCGGGTTGGCACCGTTCGGGCGAGCGGTGGTCCTCGATGGGGTCGAGTTCGATCCCGATGCCGAGGAGATCGTGGCCACGGTGCGTCCTCGGCGCGACGCCCGGCGACGGTGCGGGGTGTGCGACCGGCGGTGTCCGGGCTATGACCGAGGTCGCTCGGGTGCCGGACCGCGCCGATGGCGGAGCTTGGATCTAGGCACGATCCGGGTGTATCTGGAAGCCGAGATGGTCCGGGTGCGCTGCGCCGAGCACGGTGTAGTGGCCGCCGCCGTGCCGTGGGCCCGCCACGCCTCGTCGTTCACCCGGGACTTCGAAGACACCGTGGGCTGGTTGGCCACCGCTACGTCCAAGACGGCGATCACCGAGCTGCTACGGGTCGGGTGGCGAGCGGTGGGAGGCATCGTCACCCGGATCCAAGCCGAGATCGACGGCCAGGTGGACCGCCTGGCGGGGCTGCGCCGCATCGGGATCGACGAGATCTCCTACAAGCGGAGCCACAAGTACCTGACGATTGTGGTCGACCACGACAGCGGCCGGCTGGTCTGGGCTGGTGTGGGCCGCGACCAGGCCACCCTCGACAAGTTCTTCGAGCTGCTCGGCGAGGAACGATGCGCTCAGATCAGCCACGTATCGGCTGATGCGGCTCGATGGATCGCCAACGCCGTCGATGAGCACTGCCCGAACGCCATCCGCTGCGCCGATCCGTTTCACGTGGTGGCCTGGGCCACCGACGCTCTCGACGAGCTGCGTCGCCAGGCCTGGAACGACGCCCGAGCGCTGGCCCGCACCGAGGGCCGGCGCCACCGTGGACGGCCACCAGCCGACGCCGCCCCCCGCCCGGGTCACGAACGCGCCCGAGCGCTCAAGGGTGCTCGCTACTCGCTGTGGAAGAACCCTCAGAACCTGACCGATCGCCAGCAGGCCAAGTTGGCATGGGTGGCCAAGACCGATCCCCGGCTGCATCGGGGTTACCTGCTCAAGGAGGGCCTGCGGTTCGTGTTCCAGGCCAAGGGCCAAGCCGGCAAGGAGGCTCTGGACCGGTGGCTTGCCTGGGCCCAGCGATGTCGCATCAGCGCCTTCGTCGAACTCGGCCGCAAGATCCGCAGGCACCGCGCCGCCATCAACGCCTCCCTCGAGCACGGCCTTTCCCAGGGTCTCATCGAGTCCACCAACACCAAGATCCGAGTGCTCACCCGCATGGCCTACGGCTTCAAGTCACCCGAAGCGCTGATCGCTCTGGCCCTGCTCTCACTCGGCGGCTACCGCCCCGGTCTCCCCGGGCGGCCCGCGAAATGACCCACTCAACCG
>JACCUF010000330.1 GCA_013811975.1 Geodermatophilaceae bacterium
CAGCGCCTGACCGATTCGGTCGAGACCGCGTTGCGCCTGGCGGGCGGTCTGGTCGTCCTCGACTTCGTGGACCTTCCCGAGGACGATCTGCACCGGGAGCGCACCTTCTCCGAACACCTGGCCTGTCTTTACGACGGCTTGTCCTTTGAAGCTCTCGAGCCTCGGTCGTTCTCGTTCAACTCACCTTTCGGTGCCTGCCCCGAGTGCACGGGCCTGGGCACCCGTAAGGAGGTCGATGCCGACCTGGTGATCCCGGACCCGGAGCGGTCCCTCGCCGATGGGGCGATCGCCCCATGGTCGGGAGCACAGACCAACGAATACTTCTCCCGGTTGCTGTCGGGACTTGGTGAAGCCGTCGGATTCTCGATGGACACCCCGTGGCAGGACCTGTCGGCCAGGGCGCGCAAGGTGATCCTCGGGGGCACCGACGAGCAGGTGCATGTGTCTTACAAGAACCGTTACAACCGCACCCGCTCGTACTACGCCTCATATGAGGGTGTGATCCCTTTTCTTGAGCGGCGGCATGCCGACACCGACAGCGAATGGGCTCGGGACAAGTACGAGGGCTACATGCGCGACGTCCCGTGCCCGGTCTGCCACGGCACCCGGCTCAAGCCCGAAATTCTTGCAGTCACCTTGGGCAACAAGAACATTGCCGAGGTGACCAGCCTGTCGATCGGTGACTGCTCGGTCTTCCTGAACGGCCTGGAACTCGCCGAGCGGGAGCGGATGATTGCCGACCGCGTCCTCAAGGAGGTTCAGGCGCGGCTGTCCTTCCTCGTCGATGTCGGGCTTGACTACCTGTCCTTGAGCCGCCCGGCGGCCACGCTGGCGGGAGGCGAGGCGCAACGGATCCGGTTGGCCACCCAGATCGGCTCCGGCCTCGTGGGTGTGCTCTACGTGTTGGATGAGCCGTCGATCGGCCTGCACCAGCGCGACAACCGCCGGTTGATCGAAACGTTGGTCCGGCTGCGGGATCTCGGCAACACCCTGATCGTGGTAGAGCACGACGAGGACACCATCCGGCGGGCCGACTGGATCGTGGACATCGGCCCGGGTGCCGGCGAGCACGGTGGCCACATCGTCAGCAGCGGAACGCTCCAAGACCTGCTGTCGGCGAAGGGATCGATTACAGGTGACTACCTGTCCGGGCGTCGCGAGATCGCCGTACCGAAAGACCGTCGGCCGCTGACCCCTGGCCGGGAACTGGTCATCAAGGACGCCCGCGAGCACAATCTGCGCGGTATCGATGTGACGTTCCCGCTCGGTGCTCTGGTGGCCGTCACAGGGGTGTCCGGGTCGGGGAAGTCGACGCTGGTCAACGACATTCTCTACGCGACCCTGGCCAATCAGATCAATGGCTCCCGACTTGTTCCAGGACGCCACCGCCGGGTGACCGGGGTCGAGGAGGTCGACAAGGTCGTCGGTGTCGACCAGTCGCCGATCGGCCGTACGCCGCGGTCCAACCCGGCCACTTACACGGGCGTTTTCGACCATGTCCGGAAGTTGTTCGCCCAGACCCAGGAAGCAAAGGTCCGCGGGTATCTCCCCGGCCGGTTCTCCTTCAACGTGAAGGGCGGACGATGCGAGGCGTGTTCAGGCGATGGCACGTTGAAGATCGAGATGAACTTCCTGCCGGATGTCTATGTCCCGTGCGAGGTGTGTAAGGGGGCTCGGTACAACCGGGAGACTCTCGAGGTGCACTTCAAGGGCCGCACCATCGCCGAGGTCCTGGACATGCCGATCGAGGAGGGCGCTGAGTTCTTCGCTGCGATCCCGCCAATTGCCCGGCACTTGCGGACCCTGGTGGACGTCGGGCTCGGATACGTCCGGCTAGGTCAGCCGGCTCCCACGCTGTCCGGTGGCGAAGCGCAGCGAGTGAAACTGGCCAGCGAACTGCAGAAGCGCTCGACCGGTCGCACGGTCTACATCTTGGACGAGCCCACGACCGGCCTGCATTTCGAGGACATCCGAAAGCTGCTCGGCGTCATCAATGGCCTGGTGGACAAGGGCAACTCGGTGATCGTGATCGAGCACAACCTCGACGTCATCAAGTCAGCCGATTGGCTCATCGACATGGGTCCAGAAGGTGGCGGCGGGGGAGGCAAGGTCGTTATCGAAGGGACGCCCGAAGAGGTTGCAGCACATCCGCGTAGCCACACCGGACAGTTCCTGAAGCCGTTACTGGAGACCGGCCGCGCAGGGATGACGCCGGCCCCGACGACGCCTAGCCGACCGCGGAGTGCGGGCCGGGCCAGCGGCTCGAAGAAGCCGGCCGCCACGACGGCTCGCCGGAAGGCCGGCTGAGCACTCGGCGCGAACTCAAACCTTCGTAGCACGTCCGAGGACGTGTTGCAGACCGAACGAGATCTGTTCAACCTCGGAGACCTCGAACCCAGCGGTACGGATCGTTACCAGGGTGTCCCGGTTCGGGTGGCAGCCACCGGCTACGCGCGACCAGATCGGATCGATGAGATCCTCTGCGCGCCCGAACCAGCGATGACCGGACCGGACGTGCTCGTAGAAGCGCAGTTCGCCGCCCGGACGCAGAACGCGTCTCAGGCCAGCAAGCGCGCTCGCCGGGTCAGGCACTGAGCACAGCACCAACGAGGCGACCGCCGCGTCGAAGCTGTCGGCATCAGCAGGCAACGCGTCGGCGTGCCCCGCCACGACCAGGATCGGGACGGCGCTGTTCCTTGCTGCGGTCTCGGCGTGCGTGCGCAGCACGTCGTCTGGCTCCACGGCCAAGACCTCGGTCACCGTGTCCGGATAGTGCTTGAAGTTGAGACCGTTGCCGGCCCCGATTTCGATCACTTTGCCGCTCAGTCCGGCCAGCACCTGTTTTCGGTGAGCGGCGGCACCGCTCTTCTCGGCGATCTGACTGAGTCGAACGTAGCTGCGGGCAAACCAGGGGTGCTGACGTTGGCTGGACATGACGCCAGCCTGCCCCTACTGCCGGAGCAGCTCGCCTGCGCGGCAAGTGGCTGCGACCATCAACGGTTCGCCCAGGCTGGGGCATACCCGTCCGCAACCGCTCCGGGCCTGAGCAATCTTGAGTTGCTTCCATCGGCGTTCATGATCCACAGTCGGTCGGCACGGACGCCGTTCCCGTCGGCACGATCGGACTTGTAGGCGATCATGCTGCCATCCGGTGACCACGCGGGATCTTGATCGATTCCGACCTTAGGAGCCAGCGGCCGCGGGTCAGCCCCGTCGGCCGCCATGACGAAGATCTCGGTATTGGATTCGGTACCGTCATCCACTTGCGCGCGGAAGGCGATCTGGGTTCCGTCCGGGGACCAGATGGCATCGGCGGCTCCGCTCAGGGCCCCGTCGTGAGCTGTACGGGCGGCGAGCTGCCATCGTTGGGCATTGTGTAAAGCCGCCCGTCGCCGGCGGCGGGATCGGAGTTGGCCCAATAGACGAGCAAGCGCCCGTCCGGGGAGAACGCCAGGTCATCGAACTGGGGTAGGCCCGTTTCCAAGGTACGGATACCTCCGCCCCATGGCGTGAGCAGTTGCAGGGTGGCC
>JACCUF010000332.1 GCA_013811975.1 Geodermatophilaceae bacterium
GCCCCAGGCCCCGCCCTACCCCGGTGCTGGGCAAGCTCGCAAGTTCGATAATGTCGAAGGCTGGCTCTTCGTAGGGGTGCGTGGCGCGCAACGCCTGCACCACAGCTGCGCGCCGCGACCGGTGCAGCACCATCTCGATGCGGGTCTCGTCCACCTCCTCGATGTCGCCGACCGAACCGATGGCCGGAGCGGCTCCGGGGCCAGGCAGGAACGTGCCGGTGCCCTCGATCAGAAACGCTGCGCGACTGTAAGCCCCGATCTCGCCGGCTCCAGCCGAGCTCAGGGCGTCCACGACCAGCTGAGCAGCATCCCGCGGCGCGAACGTCACAATCTTGTCCAGGGGTTCGCTGCCTGCGCCCTCGAGTGGGCGGGTCTCGATCAGACCGACCGCTGCAGCCAGTGCGTCGCTGACGCCAGGGCACGCGCGATCGGCATTTGTGTGCGCCACGAACAGCCCGCACCCGGTCGTGATCAGCTGGTGGACCAGTCGCCCCTTGGAATCGGAAACTGGGACGCCGTGCACGCCGGAGAGGAACAACGGGTGGTGGGTCACGAGCAGGTCGATCCGGTTCTCGATGGCTTCCGCGACGACGGTGGCGACCGGATCGACGGCGAACATCACCCGTTCCACGCCGGCCCCAGGGTCGCCGCAGACCAGACCGACAGCGTCCCATGACTCGGCCAGAGCGGGGTCGTAGCGTGCCTCGAGAGAGGCGATGACATCGGCGAGCTTAGGCACCCCTGGAGCTTATTCATCGGCTATGTCGCGATAGGCAACGCAACGATCACTTTGTGGCGGGTCAGCAGTGGGCGCGGCTGGGATCGAACCAGCGACCGCTCGGTTGTAAGCCGAGTGCTCTGACCGCTGAGCTACGCGCCCGACAACGGCCGGTACAGCCTATGCGGTAGCGGCGGAGCAGTCGGCGTCGGACAGTGCCGGCCTCGCAATGGCAATCACGAGACGGTGCTGAGCGCCTCGACAGCACGCTGCCAGGCAGCCTGATCGCGAGGTTGGCCGGGACCGTTGACTTCGGCGAAAGCCACCGTTGCGTCGGTGTTGACCAGGAACGTCCCACGGACTGCCATGCCGGCCTTCTCGTTGAAGACACCGTAGGCCAGGGCGGTGGCCCCGTGCGGCCAGAAGTCCGATAGCAGCATGAACCGGTAGTCCTCCTTCTCGGCGTAGGCCTTGAGGGCGTACGTCGGGTCGGTGCTGATCGCAATGACCTCGACGCCGGCGTTCGTGTAGGTGGCCAACCCGTCTCGTAGCTCGCGTAGTTCACCCGTGCAGATCCGGCTGAAGGCGAAGGGATAGAAGACCAACAGGACTGGCCTGCCCTGGAATGAGGACAGCGTCACCTCGCAGTTGTCCTGGTTCTTGAGGGTGAAGTCAGGCGCAGGAGTGCCGACGTCGGCGGGCATGGTTCTCCGATCGAGGGTGCAGTATCAGCGGCGTGAGCGCGCGGCCTTGGGAGCGACCAGGCGGGTGCCCGACCAGTCCGGTGCCGCGCTGATGCTGCTGGTTTGAGACAGGCCGGCGGTGGGTGCGGCCTCGGTCACGTCACTCGGCGCGACATGGCCAGGGCGCCCGGACTTGGGACTGAGCAACCAGATGACCCCACTGTCGGCCAAGGATGTACCCGCGTCCACGAGCGCATCGATCAGGTCCCCGTCTGTGGCCCGGAACCACAGGAGGGCAACATCGACTACCTCGTCGGAGTCCTCGTCGACGAGTTCACTGCCGCAAGCCTGCTCGACCGCCGCTCGAAGGTCGTCGTCGGTATCGTCGTCGTAGCCCCATTCCTGTACGACCATCCCGGCTTTGATCCCGAGTCGCGCCGCCAGTGGATTGGCACCCTGTTCGCCGGCCATGTCAGGCAATCCGTGCGAGGAGCTGAAGAAAAGACGGCATCAGAACTCGCACGCTGTCGTAAGGGAATCCAGAGCCGCGTTCAGATCAGTGTTGCTCACATCGCTGCCTGCGCGCAGGCCATCACGTAGCGCCGCCGCAGCGTTCTGCGCGGCCTGGACCGTATCGCGGACCACACCCGGTGGTAAGGGATCCAACGACGTTTGCACCGAGGCGATCGCGGCATCGAAATCAGCCGCGACACTCTCCGGTGTCAACGTCGTGGAAGTGCCGTTGTTGGTCGCGTCCGCCAGAGCGATGAAGTCCTCGTTGGCGGTGTTGTACGCGAAGAGGACCGTGAGGCACGCCAAGAACTCGCCAGGGTCACCAGAAGGCTCCTCAGTGGTTTCCTCGGTTTCCTCGGTTTCCTCGGTTTCCTCGGTGGTCTGAGTGGGGCCGGCGAAAGTCGGCGTACCCGCAATGCTGCTGGTGCATGCGCCGAGACCGAGGAGCGCGAAGCTCCACACAGCAGCACCAAGGAACTTCCGCAGCCGCACCGTGACTCCTTCCAGGGGCCGAGACCCAGGGCCAACCTTATGACGTAATCACAGCGAAGCCTAAGGCATGCCCGACAGGATCCGAACCGACGCCGGTGGGCTGGCGGGCCCGATGTGGCACGAGAGCGTCGTACCCACCACGATGGACTTCATGACGCGATCAGACGGCAGAGATCCCGACGCACAGCGCACGGCGGCCACCCGCGGTGTCCCGGTGATCACCGATGGCTTGCCCAGTCAGGTGCCAGACATCGACCCGGACGAGACCGGTGAGTGGTTGGAGTCCCTCGACGCGGTCGTCGGTAGCGCCGGACGCGAGCGGGCGCGCTACATCCTGCTACGGCTGCTCGAGCGGGCTCGGGAGCGCCAGGTCGGGGTTCCGGCTCTGCGTAGCACCGACTACATCAACACAATTCCCCCCGAGCGGGAACCGGAGTTCCCCGGCGATGAGCACATCGAGCGGCGAATCCGGGCCTACCTGCGCTGGAACGCCGCGATCATGGTGCATCGGGCGCAGCGTCCTGGTATCGGCGTGGGCGGGCACATCTCGACGTATGCCTCCAGCGCGGCCCTGTACGAGGTGGGCTTCAACCACTTCTTCCGCGGCCGTGACCACCCCGGCGGTGGGGACCACATCTATTTCCAGGGACACGCCTCCCCCGGTATCTATGCCCGCGCCCATCTCGAAGGCCGGCTGACCGACAGCCAGCTCGACGGGGTCCGCCAGGAGCTGTCCCACCCCGGTGGCGGCCTGTCCTCCTACCCGCACCCGCGGTTGATGCCGGAGTTCTGGGAGTTCCCGACCGTATCGATGGGTCTGGGCCCACTGAACGCGATATATCAGGCGCGGTTCGACCGTTACCTGCACCACCGCGGGATCAAGGACACCTCCGACCAGCGTGTCTGGGCCTTCCTCGGTGACGGTGAGATGGATGAGCCGGAGTCGCTGGGGGCCATCGGGATAGCCGCCCGCGAGGAACTCGACAACCTGACTTTCGTTGTCAACTGCAACCTGCAGCGCCTGGACGGACCGGTCCGTGGCAATGGCAAGATCATCCAGGAGTTGGAGTCGTTCTTCCGTGGTGCCGGCTGGAATGTCATTAAGGTCATCTGGGGCCGTGGGTGGGATGTCTTG
>JACCUF010000356.1 GCA_013811975.1 Geodermatophilaceae bacterium
GGTGAGTACCAACGAGCTGCATGATCACGCGAAATGGCGTCCTGATCCCCTTGAAACGGGTTCTGGCACGGGACAGGTGATCGGTCGCGGTCTGCCATGACTTCGTGACCGTCTCTCTCAGGCCAGGAGTGTCTGGAGGAAGCTGTTCCAGTAGTCGGGTCGTCCTGGGTAGCCGAGACGGGGTCGGTGACCCTGGGTGGCCGGCGGGTCCCGGTGACCCGTCCCCGGATCCGGACGGTCGAGGGCACGGGCGAGCTGCCGGTGCCGGCCGCCCGGTGTGGGCGAGTCGCGCGGCTCGGTGAGACCGCGACGCCGGCTCACGCGCAGGGGAACCACTGCGCGGCTGCGTCCGCATCGGCGCGGTAGGCGCTGAACTGGGTGCGCACCTGTGAGATGGCGTCCTGCAGGGGAAAGATGTCGCGGGTGACCAGCTGGTCGGCGTGCTCTGCCCCGACCGGATGCCAGTACACGCCGGTCGAGGTGACGGTGACCTCCGGGATGAGTGTCTCGACGGTGAGCTCGACCCCTTGTTCAGCGACTCCCCGGTGAGCCAGCGCCCGGATGACGCGGTCCCCAAGGGGGATACCCAAGGTCTCCAGAAAGGCATGGAAGGGCCCAACGACGTGCGTAAGCTCATAGGGCAGAGTCGCTGCGACCTTGACGCGGAAGCCTTCGGCCTTCGCCGTGGCGATGCCAGCGACGGCCCGGTCCCAGGATCCCTGTCCGCGGTGGGCATCGTGCGTCTCGGCGGTGGGGGAGTCGAGGCTGATCTGCAGGGTGAGGCGAGCGCGGTCCATCTGACGCAGTGCCTCGAGACGACGTCCCTTGAACAGCATGCCGTTGGTCAACAGCGTGGTCGGGAGGGCGTCGGTGCAGGAGCCGACCAGGTCCGCGATGTCGTGGAGGAGGAAGGGCTCACCCCCGGTGAGGATGAGCTCAGAGACTCCGGCCCTGACGGCCTCGTTGGCGAGCTGGCGCACCCGGTCGGCGCCGAGCGCTGCGCGGGCGGTCTGGGGCGAGGACCGCACACAGCAGTAGTCGCAGGCGAGGTTGCAGTCGAAGTTGGTGTACATCCACAACCGGGTGCCGGGCACCAGGTCCGGGGCAAGATCTGCCAGCGGATCCCTTCTGCGTCCGCAACGGACCTGGGCCACGTTGCCACTGGAGGAAACCAGTTCGTTTCCAGTGCGTTCGCACCACCGCCGGAGTGTTTCGACCGCTGGCTCCACGTCGTGCCCGTGTCCTGGGGGGAGGGGTACCGCGACCAGTGCATGTCGTGGTGCCCGGCCCACCTGTTCGATGACGTCGAGCAGGAACCCGGCGGGTGGCGTGGGGTGCGACGTGGCGGCAGCGGTGACGGGCTGGATGGTCACCATCGCGTCGACAACCCCTGGTCCTTGACCGCAGCGAACAGGGACTCGTATCCGTCGAGCTCGGGGGGGACCCAGCGCCGAAGGCCTTCCATCTCGAGCACCTCGCGGTGGCTCGGGTTCTCCCAGTCCATCGCGAGCAGCGCTTTGAGCCACGGGTCGCTGCGCTCTGGGGCCAGGTGTGGGAGGACCGTGAAGTTGCAGTGGCTGTAGGTGGGGGAGGTCCAGAAGGCTTCGAAGGCGCCCGGCATCAGTTCCTCGCGGCCGATCGCTTCCCAGGTGTTGATACCGATGGCGGCGGCGTCGGCCCGCTCATCGAGGACTGCGCGCAGTGCGTCCAACTCACTGCGGCCAGTGTCGCCGTGCTTGCCGACGTCACTGTTGATGCGTAGAAGTTCGACGTCATCGGTTCCGAGACCGGCCTCGCGCAAGTAGTGCACGGGCAGGATTGCCGCCTGGGCGGAGTCCTGGGACCCCAGCGCAAGTCGCCGCCCGCGGAGGCTCTCCAGGCCGGAGAGGCCGCTGCCGGCTGGAGCCACCATGACCGTCTGGAACACGGTGTCAGTGTCGCGCATCGCCAGGGCGCGGCACTCGCCGTTGGTCTGTCCGACGGTGCGGACCCAGGCCAGGTTGGTGTTCCACGCGATGTCGATAGTTCCGGCGATCAGTGCGTCGACCTGGCGTCCGTAGTTGGAGAACAGGACGAAGTCCATGGGGGCGTCTGTGTCGGCGAAGTAGTCGCGCATGCCTTCCCAGATGAGGACGACATTCGGGGTGTAGGCGACGGCGCCGACGAGCAAGGGCGAGGGCATGCGAGTTTCCTTCGTGGTGGGGGCGACGTGGCGGTCAGAAGAGGGGCTGGCCGGTGATGGCCTTGCCGTAGAAGTCGTACAGGACGTCCGCGGTGGGGGCCATGACGTGGCCTGCGCGAGCGTCACGGAAGTACCTCTCGACCTGGAGGTGTTCGGAGAACGCGGCACCGCCGCACACGCGCATGGCGGTGTCGGTGATGCGCAGGGCGGCGTCGTTTGCGGCTGCCTTGACGCCGAGGACGTGCAGCACGGTGTCTTCTGCGGGTTCGGCGATGCGGGCTGCGGTCTGATCGATGTAGGCGCGCGTGGTGGCGAGGTCGAGAGACATCTTGGCCAGTTGTGCGCGGATCGTCGGGAGCGCAGAGAGGCTGTGGTTGAGGTGTTCGAGGTTCGCGGCGCTGGTGTGTTGCACCGCGGCGTCGGTGACGGCCTGGCTAAGGCCAATGGAAACGC
>JACCUF010000384.1 GCA_013811975.1 Geodermatophilaceae bacterium
CGGAGAAGCCCTACTTCGAGACGGTCACGCTGAAGTACTTCAAGGATCCGACTGCGCTGAACAACGCACTCCTGAGCGGCACTATCGACGTCATCGGCACCGTACAGACCCCGGAATCGCTCGGGCAGTTCGAGGACAACGATCAGTACCAGGTCATCGAAGGTACGACAAACGGCGAAGTTGTTCTCTCGTTCAACAACGAGTCCGGGCCTCTCCAGAACACAGAGGTCCGGCAAGCCGTCCGGCACGCGATCGACCACCAGGCGCTCCTAGATACCTGCTGGGCCGGCCGGGGTGAGCTGATCGGCAGCATGGTTCCGCCTACGGATCCGTGGTACGAGGATCTCACCGATGTTTACCCATATGACCCGGAGAAGGCCAAGCAGCTGCTTGGAGACTCCGGCCAGGCCGGTCAGACGCTGCGCCTCCGCATCCCGACGCTGCCCTATGCGGTCGCCTGCGGCACCGTGGTCAAAAGCCAGCTCGAGCAGGTCGGTTTCAAGGTCGAGCTGGATCAGCTGGAGTTCCCGGCCGCATGGCTCACGACCGTCTTCGAAGATGCCGACTACGACATGTCGATCGTCGCGCACGTCGAGCCCCGAGACATGTCGGCCGTGTTTGGTGACCCGAAGTACTACACCCGCTACGGCAAGCCGGAGTTCCGGGATCTACTGTCCGAGGCGGACCAAGCATCGTCCGACGAGCAGGTCGCCATCATGCAGGATGCCGCTCGGATGCTCTCCGAAGATGCCGCCGCAGACTGGTTGTTCCTGCTGCCGAACCTGATCGTCGCTGAGGCCGACGTGACCGGGCTTCCCGAGAACGCGATTTCGGAGTCCTTCGACGTCACCGCCCTGGGCCGGTCTTGATGATGGTGCTCTGACCAGATGGTTCTGCGTGTCCTGCAGCGGGTCGGGATCCTTCTAGGAAGCCTCGCCGTCAGCTCGATCATCGTGTTCGCGTTCATGGCGGTACTCCCCGGGGATCCTGCCCGCGTTGCCCTCGGCATCAACGCCTCGGAGCAGGCGGTGACCGAGCTGCGCGAACAGTTCGGGCTGGACCGACCCCTCGTCGTGCAGTACGTCGACTGGATGTACGGACTGGTGAGCTTCGACCCTGGGATATCCTACATCTCGCGGGCGCCGATCGGCCCGCAGGTGGCCGACCGTCTCCAAGTCACCCTCTGGCTCGTCGGCACCGCGATGGTCATCGCCATTCTCCTGGCCATTCCCGCCGGGGCGATCATGGCCGTTCGGCACCGCCAGCTCTCCGGCCTCGTGCTGTCCGCGGTGTCACAGCTCGGTGTCGCGGTGCCGGCTTTCCTGGCGGGCATCCTGCTGATCACCGTCTTCGCGGTTGGACTCGGCTGGTTGCCCGCCAACGGCTGGACTCCGCCCGTTCAGGACCCGGTGATGTTCGTCAAGCAGCTCGTCCTGCCGGCGTTGTCCCTGGGCGTGGTGCAGGCGGCCGTGATCACGCGATACGTCCGTAGCGCCGTCCTGGACGTCCTCCGCGAGGACTATCTGCGCACCGCCCGTGCCAAGGGGCTGCGACCTACCCAGGCGTTGCTTCGACACGGGCTCCGCAACGCGGCCGTGCCGGTCGTCACCGTCCTGGGGCTGCAGCTCGCCACATTGCTCGTCGGTGCCGTTGTCGTGGAACGGGTCTTCGTCATCCCGGGCCTGGGCAGCCTTCTTCTCGACAGCGTCTCGAACCGAGACCTGATCATGGTCCAGGACGTGGTGATGATCCTGGTGGTGGCGGTGCTATTCGTGAATTTCCTGGTCGACCTCCTCTACTTGGTGATCGACCCACGCCTCAGGACCAGTAACTGATGAGCATCCTCGACGTCGACCAACCTGCTGATGCGCCGATGCCGCACGGACGCCGAGGGCGCGGCATCAACGGCAGCCTCATCGTGGGTGGGTTGATCGTGCTGACCGTCCTCAGTATGGCGGTCCTGTCGTTCCTGTGGACTCCCCACGACCCGACTCTCGTCAATCCCGCGGTTCGGCTGCAGGAGCCGTCGCTGGAGTACTGGTTCGGCACCGACAAGTTCGGCCGCGACGTCTTCAGCCAGATTCTGGTGGGCTCGCGCACCACCCTGTTCGTGGGCTTCG
>JACCUF010000421.1 GCA_013811975.1 Geodermatophilaceae bacterium
GCGTGTTCCGCACGCCTGACGGGCCGCGGGTCGATTCAATGAACGCGGAGCAGAGCCAGGAACATCGCGTCTGTACCGTGTCGATGCGGCCACAGCTGTACGTAGGGCCCGACGCCCAGGGCGGGCAGCTGCGTCGGCAGACTCGACCGGGCATCGAGGGTCGACGCCCCACCTCGGGCCAGCGCCCAATGCACGATCTCGACGGTCTCGGCGCGGTGCGGTGAGCAGGTCACGTAGGCGACGACCCCGCCGGGCCGGGCCGCGCCCAGGGCTCGGCTGAGCAGTCCGCGTTGCAACTCGACCAGCTCGGTCACATCCTGGGGAGTCCGGCGCCACCGCGCATCCGGACGCCGGCGCAGGGCGCCAAGCCCGGAGCACGGGGCATCCACGAGCACCCGGTCAGCGAACCCATCCCGCCAGGGTGGGGCCAGTCCGTCTGCAGTGACGACATGCACCCGCTCCCCGCTCGTTGCCCGCGCGACGAGTTGGGAACGGTGCGGGGCCCGGTCTGCAGCCAGGATCCGTACGTCCTCAGGGGCTAACGCCGACAGCAGCGCCGCCTTGCCGCCAGGACCGGCGCACATGTCCAACCACCAGCCAGTCGGCTCGTCCATATGCAGCGATGGGTCAGCCAGAGCGAGTGCCATCAGTTGGCTGCCCTCGTCCTGTACGCCTGCCCGGCGGTCCCTGATCTCGGCGAAGGAGTGCGGAGACCCACCATGGGGAATCCGTACCGCATGGGATGACCATGGCCCGGGTTCGCCCCGGACCTGTTCGGCCAGCTCGTCCCGGCCCATCCGCCGGGCGACGAGGTGCACGATCGGTCGCTCGTTGTTGGCCGCCAATGCGTCGTCGAGCTCAGCCCGATCAGGACCGAGTGAGTCGGCCAGAGCACGGACGATCCACTCCGGATGAGCGTGCCTCAGTGCGAGCCGGGCGATGTCGCTGTCGTCGCTGCCACCGTCGTCTGCAGCCGGCGGCGCCAGCTCGCTGATCCAGCTGTCGAGATCGCGCTGGCTGACCTTTCGCAGCACCGCGTTGACCAGCCGGGCGGGCCCCTCCCCCACCACCGACCCGGCCAGATTGACCGTCGCTGCAACCGCCGCGTAGGCCGGGATCCGGGTGTGCAGGATCTGGTAGGCGCCCAATCGCAGCACGTCCAGCACCGGGGGGTCCAGCTCGGCCGGAGAGCGGTCAAGGCATCTGGCCAGGATCGCGTCGAGGGTTCCTTGCCAGCGAACCGTGCCGTACCCGAGTTCGGTGGCCAGCGCCGCGTCCCGCTCGTCCAGCCCTTCGTGGTCAAGCAGTCCAGGCAGGGTCAGGTTCGCGTACGCCCCGCGCTCCCGGATCGCAGCCAGCAGGTCGAAGGCGATTCGCCGTGGTGGATCGGGGGTGCGGCGTGGCGGAGTCGGCCGGCGCTGTGGTGGGCGGCGATGGGAGCCCCTGCCGGGCCCTGCTGGCGGCATCTGAATCAGCCAAGCCGCTGGCCGGGCCAGGGCCGGGCACCTCGGGCCCAATCAGATGCCGCCATGGGCCGCCGGCCAGCGGCCTGGATCTCGCCGAGTTCGACCGGTGTGCTCGCGGTTCCGACGAGGACCGAGTGCTTGCCGATGCTCAGCTCCCCCGCGCCCAGACGTGCCGAAATCTCACCCGTCGTGGGGGCCGGACGAACCGGTCCCAGGCCCAGTCGCTCGTTGTTGAGCAACGTCCACGCGCCCGGTGCTGGAGTGCATCCGCGGATCCGCCGATCGATGATCTCTGCCGGCAGACGCCAGTCCACATGTGCGTCCTCTGTGGACAATCTCGGAGCCAGGCTGACCCCTTCGGCGGGCTGTGGACGCGGTTCGAGCGTTCCGGTCTCGATGCCGTCCAGAGTGTCAACGAGAAGCCGTGCGCCAGCGTCGGCCAGCCGACGGAGCAGGTCGCCCGCGGTGTCTCGCGGGCCGATCGCCTCGGTCAGCACGCCGTACACCGGGCCGGTGTCCAGACCCTCCTCGAGCCGAAAAATAGTGGCTCCGGTGACGTCATCACCGGCCATGATCGCCCGTTGGACCGGCGCGGCTCCCCGCCACGCAGGCAGCAGCGA
>JACCUF010000001.1 GCA_013811975.1 Geodermatophilaceae bacterium
GCGTTGGTGCGAGCCGCTCTCGACCGCTCAGAGTCCCTCCGGATTCCGGTCGACGTCGAATCCATCGCTCGGTGAGTCAACGGCCGCCGCTGGCCGACGAGATCGTCTCCGACTCGCAGCGCTACCCGACCCTGTCCTCGCACACTGAGTTCGAGGGTCACGTCGTCTCAGTGCGTCAGGACGAGGTTCGGATGTCAGACGGGGCCACCGGCATCCGGGATGTGGTTGTCCACCCGGGGGCAGTCGGGGTGATCGCCCTCGATGAGCAGGAGCGGGTGGTGATGATCCGGCAGTACCGCCATCCCGTACGCAGCTATCTCTGGGAGGTCCCGGCGGGCCTCAAGGACGTATCCGGGGAACCTCTGATCGAGACGGCACGGCGAGAACTGCTCGAGGAAGCTGGGCTGGTCGCGCAACGATGGGATCGGCTGCTGGACCTCTACGCCTCACCCGGCGGGTCTTCGGAGGAGGTCACGATCTTTCTGGGCCGCGACCTGAGCGTCGCCGACCGCCCGGCCGACTTCACACTGGCCGCCGAAGAACTCGACCTCGAGGTAGCACGTGTCCCGCTCGATGATGCAGTGGCCGCCGTTCGGGACGGCCGGATTCGCAACTCACTCGCCGTGGCTGGGATCCTCGCTGCAGTCACGGCCCGAGCGGACGACTGGCACGGCCTGCGCCCGTCTGGTTAGCGATCACCTCCTGTCTTGCCTGAGCTTGCCTGCTCAGCCAATGAAGGGACGCCGGGTAGCTCTCCGGTGTCGACGAGGTGCTGGGCGACGGTGGCCAATTTCAGATTGGTGGTCTGCGAGGCCAGGGACAGCCGTTCGAAGGCGCCTTCGGGGGTGAGCCGGGACCTCTCCATGAGTATTCCTTTCGCCTGTCCGATGACGTCACGGTTGCGCAGTGCCGTCTGTAGTTTCGCGACGCGCTGGGCATCAGAGAGGGCCAGCGCGGCGTGCGTGGCGTACAGGCGGGTCAGCTGTAGGTCATGGTCGGAGAACGCCGAGGACCGACTGCTGTACAGACTGAGGCTTCCGAGGCGGGACTCGTCCACCCACAGCGGTACGCAGAGCATGCTCGCGACACCCAGTGACGCGGCTTGCTCGGCAATGGCCGGCCAGCGCTGATCGCTCGACGTGTCGCGGATGCGAATGACGGCCTGCTCCCGTGCGGCATCGATACAGGGACCGGTGCCGATCGCCTGCTGCAACATGTCCAGCGCGTGCGGGGGCGCACCTGTAGTGGACTGCGGTTGGAGTTGGCCTCGTTCCACGAGGATCAATCCGGCGTACTGGGCTGAGCTGATGGTTTGCACCGCTAACGCGACAATGGCATCGAGCGTGGGCTGCAGTTCCGCGTTCTTCAGATGCAGTGCGCGGCCGAGTCTTTCGAGCACCGACCACGACTCAGCGCTGATCTCCTCGAGCCCTAGCGGGTGGTGTGTCGCAACCACTGTGGGTCCTTTCGGGTGAGTGTCACCATTGGTCTAGCGTAGGAAGCAGGTGAAGACAATCGCCTCCCTCCGACTCGTATGGAGTCGCTATGCCCGCAGCGCGCAAGGCATCAACCCGTCAAGCCTCAATGAGCAAGGCTCCAGCCAAGAACAAGGCCGCAGCTCGAAAGGCTCCGCCTCGCAAGCCCGACCAGAGCGCGCCCCAGGCGACCAGTCCGACCGGAGTGACGACGGGAGGGCGGGACTCGGTCGATGTTCGGACTCAAGCCGGGGAGTACCTGACAACGGCTCAGGGTCTGCGGCTGCCTGACACTGATCACTCGCTCAAGGTCGGTGAGCGCGGCCCCACCCTGCTGGAAGACTTCCATCTGCGGGAGAAGATCACCCACTTCGATCACGAGCGCATCCCTGAGCGAGTCGTGCACGCACGGGGTGCTGCCGCGCACGGTGTCTTCGAGTCCTATGGTTCGGCCAAGTCCGTGACGAGGGCTGCGTTCCTCGCCGACAAGGGTCGCCAGACCCCGGTCTTCACCCGGTTCTCGACCGTCGTGGGCTCGCGCGGGTCAGCCGACACCGTCCGCGACACTCGCGGTTTCGCGGTGAAGTTTTACACCGACGAGGGCACCTTCGACCTCGTCGGCAACAACATGCCGGTCTTCTTCATCCAGGACGGCATCAAGTTCCCGGACATCATCCACGCCGTGAAGCCGCACCCCGATCGGGAGATCCCACAGGCGCAGTCGGCACACGACACGTTCTGGGATTTCGTGTCCCTGCACACCGAGGCCACCCACCACGTGATGTGGGCCATGAGCGACCGCGGCATACCGCGATCCTTCCGGACGATGGAGGGCTTCGGGGTGCACACCTTCCGGATGGTCAACGCCGCTGGTGACACCAGCCTGGTCAAGTTCCATTGGAAGCCGGTGGCAGGGATTCACTCGCTTGTCTGGGAGGAGGCTCAGATTGCGGCCGGATGCGACCCCGACTTTCATCGACGGGACATGGCCGACGGTATCGAGGCTGGTGCGTTCCTGGAGTACGAGCTAGGGATCCAGGTCATGCCCGACGACGGCACGGACAGCTTCGAGGGGATCGACCTGCTCGATCCGACGAAGCTGGTGCCGGAGGAACTGGCGCCGGTGCAGCTGATCGGCAAACTGACTTTGAACGGTAACCCGACCAACTACTTCGCCGAGACCGAACAGGTTGCCTTCCACACCGGTCACCTCGTGCCCGGCATCGAGGTGACCAACGACCCGCTGATGCAAGCCCGGCTGTTTTCCTACCTGGACACCCAGCTGACCCGGTTGGGCGGCCCCAACTTCGCCCAGCTACCGATCAACCGGCCGCATGCCCCGGTCAACGACATGCTGCGGGACGGCATGCACCAGACGGCTATCCACACCGGACTCGCTCCATACCGGCGCAATAGCATCGACGGTGGGGCCCCGGAGGTCGCCGACGCCGACGAGGGCGGTTACGTACAGACACCCCGCCCGATCGAAGGCACGCCGGTCCGGGACGACCCTGCCTCGTTCGATGACCACTTCTCTCAGCCCACGATGTTCTATCGGAGCCTGACCGAGATCGAACAGGGCCACATCGCCGAGGCCTTCACCTTCGAGTTGGGCAAGTGCTACGAGCAGGCCATCAAGGAACGCGAACTACAGGTGCTGGCCAACGTCGACGCGGACCTGTGTGCCACGGTCGCCGCCGGTCTGGGTCTACCCGTGCCCAAGGGTGCTCCGGCCGAGGACGTCGTACTGTCTCCGGCCCTGTCCCAGGTGGTGACCGTGCCGGGTCCGATCGCTGGTCGCAAGGTCGGAGTCATCGCCGACGCCGGTTCAGACCTGGCCGGGATCGGCAAGCTCCGCCAAGCTATGGCCAAGCTCGGCGCAGAGGTACTGGTGGTGGCGCCGATCGGCGGCGTCCTGGGCCGCGGTGCCCGCAAAGTCAACGTGGATCGAACACTGCTGACGACCCGCTCGATCGAGTTCGACGCCGTGGTGGTGGCCGGGGGTACGACCCCGACCAACGACATCAAACTCGTTCTGCTGTTGCAGGAGGCATTCCGGCATTGCAAGGCGATGGCGGCATGGGGTGACGGCGCTGCGGTGTTGCAGGCCGCCGGCATCGCCCTCGACGGTGCGGGAATTGTGGTCGGCGATTCGGTGGCCAAAGCGTTCACCGGCGGGCTCACCGACGCTCTTGGCTTGCACCGGGCATGGGACCGAGCAGCGCAGGTAATGGCCTCTGCCGTCCCGCCGGCCGGCTGAGCGATAGCCGACTCGATCGTCGTAAAAACTCCGCGAAGTCCCGTCGTCCTACGGCGGCGGCGGGCTTCGCTCGTCGGAGGCATGACTGGGCGGGGGCAGCAGGGCCTGCATGTCCGAGAGAGCGAAGAACTGCGCCACCTCGCGGGCTGACTTGGGACCGGCATCGGGATCCGCGCCGGCCTGCAGCAGCATCCCGACGATGTCAGCCGCACTCCGAAAGACCGCCGCCGCCAGAGCGGTCTGGCCGTTGTCGTTCATTCGTTCGACATCCGCCGCGTGCTCCAACAGCAGGGCCACCATGTCCGGATGACAGTGATACGCGGCGAGGATGAGCAGGGTGTCCCCGCGTTCGTTCGTCAGGTTAGGAGGAGCGCCGAGATTCATCAGCTGCGCCATGTTCGAGACATCGCCCGTGCGGGCCCAGTCAAAGGAACGCCGCAGCAGATCCATCTCGCCCTCGGTCACGCCGCGGGCCATGCACCCAGCCTAGGACGCCTGGTCGGCGACACGATCACACGATCCGATTGTCGGGCGGCTGATCCGTACGGTAGGCACCGTGAACGTGGTCGTCCTCGCCGACACGCATGCCCCTCGACGCTGGCGCGGCGTACCGCCCGGGGTGGCCGAGCACCTGCGCACCGCCGAGCTGATCTTGCATGCCGGTGACGTGTGTACGGTCGACGTCCTGGACGAGTTGTCCGGCTACGCCCCGGTGCGCGCCGTACGGGGAAACAACGACGGACCGGACATCGCCGCCTGGGGTGCGCCCGACCGGCTCGTCATGGACATCGACGGTCTCGCCGTTGGGATGATCCACGACAGCGGCGCGGCGACCGGGCGGTTGGCTCGGATGCGTCGGGCCTTTCCCGAGTGCCAGCTGGTCGTCTTCGGGCACTCGCACATCCCGATGGACATCTCCGAGGTCGGTCTGCGGCTGTTCAATCC
>JACCUF010000016.1 GCA_013811975.1 Geodermatophilaceae bacterium
CTTGCACTGGGGGTCGGCGCCACGCTCTCCCTTCCGGCAGCATCGGCAGTGAACTCTGCCACCGGTACGACGAGCGCCACCCAGTTCGCGATGAACGCCAGCGGCTACGGCACCAGAGTGCAGGGCGGAAACCTACCAGCCGGTTCTGACCGGACCGCGTTCCAGATCATCGCCTGCACGAACACGGCCGGACTGGACAAGACGAACGAGGAGGCTGGCGTCAGCCTCGGGTCGCTGCTCACGGCATCGGTTGTGAAGACCCGAGTCTGGACGACACAGCGGAACGGTGTGGTCTCGTCATGGGCTAACAACAACATCGCCCAGGCAACGATTGGCGAGGGCGTCGCCAAGACCGTGAGAATCAACGCGATCAACTCTCGGTCGCGTGCCTTTCACGACAGTTCCGGCTTTCACGCCAGCACTCAAACGACGGTCGGGTCGATCTCGGTGGACGCGGACGGCACCGGTCCTGGCCCTGCTGTTGGTCTACGGGTACCCACTCAGGGCAACCCCACGGAAATCGCCGGCCTGCTGCGGATCTCCCTAGGTTCGACGACAACGAGGGTGAACGGCTCGAGCGCTTCCTCGCAGGGGGATGCACTACGTGTCGACCTTCTGTTGACAGACACCACCGTCTACCTCGCGCACTCGCGTGCGAGCATCCGCTCCGGTGTGGTCTCGGGTCTTTTCCGTGGAAACTCCTATGGCTCGAAGGTCAACGGCCTTGACGGGACCGTCCGTAGCGGCCGGACGCCGTATCTCGTCATGCCTTGTCAGGGCACTGACGGCAAGGTGGTCCGTCAGGACGTCGCACGGATCAACCCGAACGGCCTGGTCATCCAGGGTCTTTCGGCAAGCCAGCAGGGCACGCAAAGTGTGTCTCGCGCTGACGCGTTCGAGCAAGGCACGGTCGAGCGGCTCAACGTGGGGAGCGGAACCATCGTCGTCAACGGTGTGGTGGGCCGCGCAAACATCCACTTCGTCCGTGGACAAGGAATCAAGACGGACATCAAGGGCAGCTCGCTGGGAGTCATCAGCATCAACGGTGACAGGCGTAGCTTCCTTCCGGGCCGTGACGTCCTCCAAGTCCCGGGGCTGGTGAAGCTGGAGCGCAACGTCATCACGCGCACCAACAGCTCGATCTCGGTCACTGCACTGCGCCTCACCTTGCTCGACGGTCGTGCGCTCGTGATCGACCTGGGCCATGCTCAGGTCGGTTTCAACCGGTCGGGCCTGTAAGGAGGCACCGCGCCTGATCGCAGCACCATCACAGCGTGCGGCTGGGACGCCTCTCAGGGGTGTCCCAGTCGCACGTTCACGTTCATACGTCGTGAGCCGGGATCGGTTGGGGGCTCGCTGCGTCAGCAGCCGCGGTCGACCTTGGCGTCGTTGCGCACGTCCTGCGCGAGCGACCGCAGTGCCGAGACATCCGGGAAGACAACGCTGGCCGAGCCGGCATACCCGATCGAACCCGTGGCTACGCAGACGCGGACCAGAGCCGGGTTGACCTCGGCCACGGCACGCGCCAGCCGGTAGAGCTCCACGGGTCCGATGTTGGTGTCGGTGTGGCGCCCGAACACCTGCAGTGCCCGCTCCATGAATCCGGGGCGACCGAGCCTGTCGGCGATGGTGGCAAGTCCTCCTTTGAGGAGCTGACCTTGGTTCATCGAGCGGTCGAAGTCGCCGCGGGGCAGGCCGTAGCGGGTGCGGGCGAAGGCAAGCGCCTCGACGCCGGTGAAGGTGTGCATCCCTGGGCGGAAGCTCTGGTTGAGGTCGTCCGTGCGGTACGTGACCTTGGCTCGGACCCCGTGGACGCCGGTCACCATCTGGATCAGACCCGGGAAGCTCGTGACGAAGACGTAGTCGGGCTGGATGCCCGTGAGCTCGGCGACCGCGCGGGACGTGAGCTCAGGGCCACCGAACACCATGGCAGCGTTGATCTTGTCACTGCCGTAACCGGGAATGCCCACGTAGGAGTCGCGCGGGATGCCGATGGTGACCGCGCGATGCGTGGTGGCGTCGACGCCGACGAGCAGAATCGCGTCAGACCGGCTGCGCATCACCGACTCTCCCGGTCGAGCGTCCGACCCCAG
>JACCUF010000057.1 GCA_013811975.1 Geodermatophilaceae bacterium
GGACCGCCTGTGCCAAGAATCCCCTGCCAGTCGTCGTCCCCTGCCACCGCGTCGTACGCAGTGACGGGACGATCGGCGAGTACGTCGGCGGGGTCGAAGCCAAGCAGACCCTGCTGTCCCTCGAATCGGCCGCCTGAACCAGTTCGTAGGAGTTGATCATCGAAACTAAAGGGGGTTTACGAGCGCTAGGCGTCGAAAACCCCGGTAAGTTGCGATGATCAACTGTGCTGATCAACTGTGCTGATCAACTGGGCTGAACAACTGGGCTGAACAACTGGGGGTGACGGCGGCCCGCCGCAGCCAGGATCTGCGGGGTGGTCGGTGTTCAGCAGTTGGGCCCGTCGGCCTCGGCGGCTGTCTCCAACCATTCCTCTTCCAGCCGTGCCTTGTCCGCCAGTACGGAGCGCAACTCGATGTCGAGAGCGCAGACCCGTGAGAAGTTGCTGGCGTGCTCGGCCAGGTCGGCGTGCAGCTGGCGTTCGTGGGCGTCGATCTTCGCCAGCTGTCGCTCGACGCGGGCCAGTTGCTTTCCCGCCGTACGGCGCTGGGCCTGCCCCGTACGCCCCGACCCGCCGGGCCGGTCAGCCGATCCAGATCCGGAGGCAGCCTCCTGGGGTGCCTTGCCGGGTTCCGTGGTCCCTCGACCGGATCCTCGGGTGAGGTAGTCCTCCACGCCTCCGGTCAGCATGGTGAAGCTGCCGTCACCGGGTAGAGCCCAGATGTGGTCGCAGACGCGCTCGAGGAAGTACCGGTCGTGGGAGACCACGAACAGTGTTCCCGGCCAGCCGTCCAGGAAGTCTTCCAGGACGGTGAGGGTGTCGATGTCCAGATCGTTGGTCGGCTCGTCGAGCAGCAGGACGTTGAGTTGATCGAGCAGCACCCGCAGCACCTGCAGCCGTCGTCGCTCGCCGCCGGAGAGGTCGCGGATCGGGGTGACCAGTCGGTCACCGACGAACCCGAACCGCTCCAGCAACTGCCCGCCGCCGAGTTCGCCGCCTCCGGATACCGCGACCCGGCCGATGTCCTCGACGGTCTGCAACGGCGTGCGCCGAAGGTCGAGGTCACCCGGACCCTGGGTCAGGTGCCCGACCGCGACCGTGCTGCCTCGGTCGACCCGACCGGAGTCGGGTGCGACGCCACCGTCGACGTCACCGCCCAGGAGCCGCAACAGGGTGGTCTTTCCGGCCCCGTTCGGGCCCAGAATCCCGATCCGGTCGCCGGGCCCAAAGCGAGCCGTCACCTGATCGAGCAGATTCCGGCCCCCGCGTTGCACCGTGACGTTCTCGAGTTCGAGTACCTTCTTGCCCAACCGGGTGGTGGCCAGCCGGGACAGGGCCAACGAGTCGCGGGCGGCTGGTTCGGCGTCGATCAGGGCGTTGGCGGCATCGATCCGGAACTGTGGTTTGGACGTACGCGCGGGAGGTCCGCGGCGCAGCCAGGCGAGCTCCTTGCGGATCAGCTGGGTGCGCTTGGCCTGCCCGGTTGCCCCCTGCCGGTCGCGTTCGGCGCGGGCCAGTACGTACGCGGCGTACCCACCGGCGTAAGAGGAGACCGTCGCCTCGTGCACCTCCCAGGTGGTGTCGCAGACAGCGTCGAGGAACCACCGGTCGTGGGTCACGACGACGAGCCCGCGCCCTCGGGCAGCGGCGAACCGTCGGGCGAGATGACTGGCCAGCCAGGCGATGACTTCGATGTCGAGGTGGTTAGTGGGCTCGTCGAGGATCAGCAGGTCTTGATCGCCGACCAGCAAGCGGGCCAACGCGACTCGGCGACGTTCGCCACCGGACAGTGGTGCTATGACGGCGTCCAGATCTAGACCGGCCAGCAGAGTTTGTACGGCCTCGCGGGCCTGCGGGTCGGATGCCCAGACATGCTCGGCAGCCGCGCCGAGGACCACCGCTCGCACCGTCGCTGTCGGGTCGAGATCGTCCTGTTGCCCCAACAGGTCGGTGCGCAGACCCCGGGCCCGGGCCACCCGACCTGACTGCGGCTGGCTCTGTCCGGCGAGCAGCTTGACGAGGGTGGACTTGCCCCCACCATTGCGACCGACCACGCCGATCCGATCACCGGCCGACACCCCCAGGCTCACGCCGTCCAGTACCGGTTTGACGCCGTAGCTGACCGAGACCGACTCGACGGTGACGAGGTTCGCGGTCTGTGGGGAGGACATGGTCGGCCTCAGACGCTACCTGCGCGCCTTGCGGACCTGCCTTTGCCTACCTGGTGTCGCGCCACGCCGGTCGCAGCACCGGCATGTCGGCGCACCGGGTAGGCAAAGCTGCGATCCGGCGATGCTGGGATCCGGGCGGGTCAGGTCAGCTGTGGAGCAACCTCGTCCGCGACGAGCTGGAGATGGTCGATGTCGGTTAGGTCCAGCACCTGCAAGTAGACCCGGGTGGCACCCATGTCGGTGAACGCGCCGATCCGATCGACGACTTCGGCCGGCGTACCGGCGAATCCGCTCTCGCGCAACTCGTCGACCTCCCGGCCGATGGATTCCGCGCGGCGGTCCAGGTCCGACTCGTCCCGCCCGGCGCAGAGCACCTGCCCGACGGACAGAACCATCGACGAGCGGTCCCGACCGGCCTCATCGCAGCCCGCCAGCACCCGGTCGAAGGCGGCTCGGGTGTCCTCGACACTGCGGAAGGCGACGTTGAACTCTGTTGCGTACTGAACGGCCAATGCCGGCGTACGACGCTTGCCCCCGCCTCCGATGATGATCGGCGGTCCCGGGTGTTGAGCCGGCTTGGGTAGCCCCGGTGAGTCGGTCAGCGAATAATGCGCCCCGCTGTGACTGAATGTCTCACCGATCGGCGTGGCCCACAGACCGGTGACGATCTCGAGCTGCTCCTCGAATCGGTCGAACCGCTCACCCACGTCGGGGAAGCCGAGCCCGTACGCCGAGTGCTCGGCCTCGTACCACCCGGCACCGAGCCCGAGTTCGATCCGGCCACCACTCATCTGGTCCACCTGAGCGACGGTGATCGCAAGCGGTCCGGGCTCTCGGAAGGTCGCCGGCGAGACGAGCGTGCCAAGGCGGATCCGGGAGGTCTCCCGGGCCAGGCCGGCCAGGCTGACCCAGGCATCGCTGGGTCCCGGGAGACCGTCTGAGTCGCCCATCGCAAGATAGTGATCGGAGCGGAAGAAGGCGTCGAAGCCCAGCTCCTCGGTGGCTTGGGCGATTCGTAGGAGGTCGTCGTAGCTGGCACCCTGCTGGGGTTCGGTGAATATTCGCAGTTCCATGACCACCATCCTGGATCGTGCAGTTGCTCATCGGCCAATCGGGGGGTCGGTGTGTCTGACCGGACGAGTCTTACGCAGCCACATGAGTCCGAGGAGGGGAAGCACCAGCGGAATGAAGCCGTACCCACGCCCGAACACCGACCACACGGTCTCGTCCGGAAAGGCGCCTCGATCCAGAATGCTCAGCGTCCCCACCACGAGCACGCCCAGGAGTTCGACCGACACCGCTGCGACGGCCACCCGCCACCAGGTCCGGCCGACTCGGACGAGGGCCAGGGTAGCCAGCACGTACACCACGCCGGCGAAGGCGGAGAGCAGGTAGGCGATCGGCGCCTCGGAGAACCGGGTCGAGAGCTGGTAGGCCGCACGCGCGGTAGCGGCAAGGGCGAACGTCGCGTAGACCGCGATCAGCACCCGCCCCGGACCGCGGCGCCGGGCATCGGCGGGGGGTGCGGCCGTCGGATCAACCAACTGGCACACCCCAGAGCTGTTGCAGCCGTACGACGAGGACAGCCAGTACCAGGCCACCCACGACGATGACCAGCGAGCCGAACTGGTTACGTTCGGCCCGCGCCAACAGCAGCGCGGCGGGCAGGATCAGGACAACGGCGACGAGGTAGGCGAAGAAGAGCCCTGGCTCATCGGCGCTCTGGCCGTTGACAGAGACGGCGACGGCCACGACTGCCTGGACGAGGATCATGACCTCTGTCAGCACGGCTGCGGCCACCACCAGAACGAAGGGACCTCGCCGACGCAGTGCGCTGATCCCCGCCAGGCCCGCGATCAGCAAAGCCGCGACGATCAGTGCGGTGCCTAGCCAGCCGATCACCTGCGGGGCAATGGGATCGGTCGGGTCAGCTGCATGCGCCCAATCTTGCCCGTTCGGCGAGATGCGCTGATAGGCACATGTCACCTTGTTGCTCTGTACGAAGTTGCTCTGTACGAACATTGCCGGCGCTGGTGGGCGGGAGTGGCGACTCCACCACGGCGCGCGTACGAAACGTGACGAGGCAATTTCCAACCGGGCAGCTGCCGCCTAGGCCGGAAGTGCTGCCGGTGCGGTTCAGTCACACCCAGTTCGGCGGGCGTGCCGTCACCGGCTTCGACGCGATCGACGGCGGCAGCGCTGACGACTGCAATGGTCGCGGTGACCCCGGACCCGGTCGCCGCGGGCAACGCAAACCTGGACGCCTGCAACGGCTCTCCCGCTCGGGTCGCTGAGGCCATTAC
>JACCUF010000085.1 GCA_013811975.1 Geodermatophilaceae bacterium
CTTTCGATCTGGGCCTGGTTCGCGGCGACGGGATCTTCGAGTCCTTGCTGGTACGCCACGGCGGGGTACGCGGACTGTCGGCGCACTTGTCCCGCATGGCCGGCTCAGCCGAGCGCCTCGGAATGCAGGCGCCCGACCGTTCAGCCTGGGCTTCGTTGGCAGCGGCGTGCGCGGACGGCTGGCCGCCGGAGGTGGAAGGCGTCCTGAAGCTCGTCATGACTCGCGGCTTGGAGGGCATTCCCGGTCCGCCGACCTGCCTGGCCACTCTGGCCCCGGTCGCGCAGGAGACGCTCCGGCAACGTCGCGAGGGAATCGGCGTCCGTATTCTCTCACTCGGCGTCGCCTCGGACGAGCGGGCCCGATCGCCATGGCTGCTGGGCGGTGCGAAGTCGTTGTCCTACGCGGTGAACAAGGCCGCGCTGCGACATGCGGAGGCCGAAGGGGCGCAGGACGTGGTGTTCGTATCCACCGACGGACTGGTCTTGGAGGGGCCTACGTCGACGGTCGTGTGGGCCGCCGGCCGCGCCCTGCACACCCCTCCGTTGGATAGCGGCATCCTTGCCGGAACGACCCAAGCCGATCTTTTCGAGCGGGCTGAGCACGACGGCTGGACGACCGTGTGCGTGCAGACCACGACGGCTGACCTCATCGCGGCCGATGCCGTCTGGCTGGTCTCGAGTGTCCGAGGCGCGGCCGCCGTCACCTCGATCGACGGTGCGCCCCGAGGGGATGCCGGACTCACCCCCACAGTGCACCACCTGCTCGATCTCGACGACCACTGACGCTGCCACGGCCAGGCCGGGGACCCATCAACGATGACGTCGTAGCGAGAGTCCGAGACCTGCCCATGCGGTGCCCAGCCCAGAGGGAGGGAGGCGCCAGGTTCCCCGTTGCTGCGTCCTTCATCTGAGAAACCGGCCACCAGGAGACGGGGCCGGCAAGCGCCGGCCGAAGTCACGGAGCCAGTCCCGACTGGTAGGCGAATACGACCAACTGTGCCCGATCCCGGGCGCCCAGCTTGGTCATCGACCGCCCCACGTGCGTACGCACGGTCGCCGGACTGACCACCAGAACCGCTGCGATCTCGTCGTTGGAGCGACCGGTGGCAACCCAACCGACGATCTCCCGCTCGCGAACGGTCAGTAAGCCCAGCCGCGGATGCGCGGTAGTCCGGTTGGGCTGCCGAGTAACGAACTCCTCGATCAATTTGCGGGTCACCGATGACGCAAGCAGCGACCCGCCGTCGGCGACCACCCGGATCGCCTGGAGAAGTTCGGCCGGCTCGCCGTCCTTGATCAGGAAACCGCTGGCCCCGCCACGCAGGGCTTCGAACACGTACTCGTCTAGTTCGAAGGTAGTCAGCATGATCACCCTGGTCTCGGCGCAGGACGGGTCGTCGACGATCTCACGCAGGGCCGTCAGTCCGTCCTTGACCGGCATCCGGATGTCCATCAGAAAAACGTCCGGATGCTCGCGCCGAGCCAAGTCGACGGCCTGCTGGCCGTCTTCGATCGAGCCGACCAATACGAGGTCTTCCTCGGTCTCGACCAGCACTCCGACCCCGAGTCGCACGAGGGACTGGTCGTCTGCGACCGCGACCCGGATCACGACGACTTGCCCAGGGGCAGCCACGCCTCAACGGCGAACCCACCGCTCTCCCCGCCGCCTGCCGAGAGATTCCCTCCCAATGAGGTCGCTCGTTCCCGCATCCCGGTAACCCCTTGACCAGCATCGGGTCCTGGTATCGGACCTTTGCCGTCATCGACCACCCGTACCGAGATGGCGTCCTGCCCATAGTCGACCGTCACCGTGACGTGCGACGCACGGGCATGGCGTACGACGTTGGTCAGCGACTCCTGGACGATCCGATAGGCCGCAAGGTCCACACTGGACGGAATCGAATGAGGCTCGCCGGATCCGGATAGATCCGCAGTTAGGCCACCCACGCGAACGGAGGACACCAGGTCGGGCAGGTCGTGCAGACCGGGCATCGGACGCAACGGTGCGGCGCCGTCGGCGTTGCGGAACACCGCCAGGGTGGCGCGAAGTTCATCGAGAGAATCCTTGCTCGCCTGCTTGATCGCCGTCAGGGCGATCTCAGCCTGCTCCGGACGACGGTCCAGGACGTGCAGAGCGACGCCTGCCTGTAGGTTGATGACCGCTAGGCCGTGCCCGACGACGTCGTGCACCTCCCGCACGACCGCGAGACGCTCCTCGTAGCGGCGCTGCTGGGCCCGTTCGGAAAGCTGCTGGGTCCGGCTGTCCCGTCGAGCCCGCTTGACCGCACCGACCGCCCATGGGACGAGCAGCCACCCGAGATAGGGCGCGAACCCACTGAGGCTGCCTCCGTCCACCATCCGGCCGATCGCCTCGCTGCCGAACACCGTCACGACGGCCGCCGAGCAGGCGATCAGCGAGAGTCTGGTCGGCAGCCACAGCGCGACCTCCACCATCAGGAAGCAGATCGCGAAGAACACTGGCCCAGCCGGGTAGCCGAGGCCGAAGTACAGCGCCGTGGCGCTCGTCGTGATCGCTAGAGCAGCCAAGGGTGCGGTCCGGCGGAAGAACAGACCAAGAGCCGACCCGGCGACCAACGCGAAAGCCAGCGCATCCACCTCGACGCGGTCGGTCTGATAGACGCCGGCACCGCGCGTTCCCAAGGACATAGCGACCGCTGCGACAGCGGCGAACGAAGCGTGCAGCAGGCCACTGCGCAATCCGGGCGCCCCCGAAGCATGTGCCCAAGGACCGCCGGCGGTGTGTGGCCAGAAAGGGCTGGGCCAGTTGCGATTCTCCGACCACCGCGACGACCGGGCCAGGGGACCGTCAGCGCGGGGCGAGGGTTCGGCCACATCAGGACACTAGGCCGCTGGCCGACATCCGGCGTCCCCGCCCGGACGTATCCAGGGGTACGCAGGCCCGCGTACGGCAATCGCGGCGCCGCCAACCCGGCCGGAACATGGACAGCCCCCGGGCTGCTCCACTCTCGCACCAGAGGGGTGCGTGAGCGGGTCGGCTGGACTTGGCCGACAGCCCGAGGGCAGGGTAACTGTCCGGTTGTCGCCGACCGCCGTCTACAAGAGGCGATGGTCGCTATCGACGGCGGCTAGCGGACAGCCACCTCACGCGTCCGAAAAGTATGCAAGGTTTCAGACCACCTCCTCTCTCGTGTACGAAGCAGGCTACGACCAGATCGCCGAGTACGCCACCACATTCTTGGAACTCGGGTCAGATCAGCGAAGGACCGCCGGTCGAGCTCGCGGGGTCGGCGACCATGTCCCCACCAACTGACGGCTCAACCCTCGATGGGAAGGGGCACGTCCCGCTCCAGGCGGGCTGATAGGTGCGGCTGCAGTTCCTGGCCCAGAGCGGCCATGTCGACGGCGTACATAAGCGCACCGTCCACGATGCCGTAGAGCCGCTTGTTGGCCGTGACCTCCTTGGCCGTGCCGGTACGTGCGACGACGTCGGTAGCCAGTTCCCACGACGTGGTGGTGATCGAACGTCCGAGGTAGACCTCGACGATGCCGGTCGGATGGGCTAGCAGTACCTCGAAGTCATCGCCACCGCTGGCCCTCCACCAGCCGACCTCGCGGGCCGCCGGACGAATGATCTCCCCATCCGGCCCGATCAACCAGGTCCGGGACTCATATGCCAGGAACGGCCGTCCGTCGTGGCTGAAGCGGATCCACTGGCCGTAGTGGAATCCCTCGATGGTGGGGTAGTCACCCTGCCCGACGCCGGTCCATCCGCCCAGGAGTGGAAGCAGCGGGAGAATGCCAGGATGCACGTCCGGCCCGCTGCGTATGTCCGTGGTGTCGGACGGGATCGGCAGTGCCGGAACAGGATTCGGGTTCAACCCTGCGGTCCCCTGTAGACGGTCCAAGCGACCCGGAGCAGCAGCACAACGCAGACTGCGCACACCACGACAAATGCGACCGCCAGAGTCGTACCCACGACAGCGACCCTAGCTGCCCGGCCCCCGACTGACCGCCGCCCCGCGCCGGACGTAGCGAAGTGGCCGTCAGCTCAGTGCGATCGCGGCCTCGGTGAGTCCGCGCTCGGCGATCACCGCTGTCTGTCCACGGCCGGCCGGGGACAGCGCACGCAGCGTCCACGCACCGGGTGCGGCGAAAAACCGGTAATCCCCGGTCGCGCTGCTGACGACCTCGGCGGTGAACTCACCGGTGGCATCCAGCAGCCGTACGTAGGCGGCCGGGACCGGGGCCCCGTCTGATTCGACGACACCCTGGATCACTGTTTGGGTCTTGAGGTCGACGCCTTCCAAGCCGGCACCGTTGGCCTTCTGCGCAGGGGCTCCGCACATCGCCCATACCTACTTCGGGTCGCCGAGTTCGATCGGGACGCCGACCAGGGAGCCGTACTCGGTCCAGGAGCCGTCGTAGTTCTTGACGTTCTCGTGGCCGAGCAACTCGCGAAGGACGAACCAGGTGTGCGATGAACGCTCACCGATCCGGCAGTAGGCGATCGTGTCCTTGCCCCCGTCGATGCCGGCGTCGGCGTAGAGCTTGGTCAACTCGTCGTCGGTCTTGAACGTGCCGTCCTCGTTGGCCGCCTTGCTCCACGGCACGGACAGCGCTCCCGGGATGTGGCCGGGACGCTGGGCGCCCTCCTGCGGCAGATGCGCCGGGGCAACCAGGCGACCCGCGAACTCATCGGGCGAGCGCACGTCGACGAGGTTTCGCTCGCCGATCACCGAGACGACCTCGTCACGGAACGCGCGGATCGAGGTGTCCTGCTCCTGGGCGGAGTAGGACGTCGCGTCCCGAGAGACGGTGGCGTCAGTCAACTCGCGGGAGTCCAGCTCCCACTTCTTGCGGCCGCCGTCGAGCAGCACGACGTTCTCGTGGCCGTACAGCTTGAAGTACCAGTAGGCGTACGCGGCGAACCAGTTGTTGTTGCCGCCGTAGAGCACGACCGTGTCCTCGTTGCCGATGCCTTTGGATGAGAGCAGCGCCTCGATCTGCTCCTTGTTCACGAAGTCGCGGCGCACCGGGTCCTGGAGGTCGGACTTCCAGTCCAGCTTCACCGCGCCGGCGATGTGCCCCTTGTCGTATGCACTGGTGTCCTCGTCGACCTCCACGAAAACGAGGCCGTCATCGTCGAGGTGCTGTTCGGCCCAGTCGGCAGAGACCAGGACGTCATTGCGGCTCATAGCGGTCAAACTCCTTCGGTGGCGCGTACGGCGGTCGTACGCTTCGACAAGTTGTACGGTGAAAGACGAGGCAGGGCACGTTGTCCGAGCAGGTACATCTCGCAACCCAGGCAGAAGCCCGTGGTCGCGTTGAGCAGCGCCGCCGCCACGGCGAATCCCGCCGCGACGGCTCCGACCACCGGTGCACCGGCGAAGTAACCGACGGTGGCCACGGCGGCAAAGCCGAACCCGACCAGCTGGGCGAAACGCAGCGGGGTCTGGGGTTCACGGCGCACGACCGGCGCCAGCCTTGGGGCGACCAAGATGCGGAAGGCGATGCCGTACGGCGAGTAGGCCAGCCCGACGAATGCGCCTATTGCGAAGACAGCGGTCTGGAACAGCAGGATCTGGCCACTGGACAACAGCAAGCCGGTGGCCAGGACGAATGAGGTGACCCACGCGCTGAACCGTGGCCCTCGGACATCTACGAGGGGAGTACTCGGGGGATTCGGCATGTGCGGGCTTGACATCAGAGCCTCCTGTGGACCGGACGGGAACGCGCGTCGGCGCGGCCACTGAGGATCGTGTAAGACTCGGCTGGAGTCTTCGAAGGGTCAGTGACCTTCTAGGAGGCCAGACACAGGCAGCTGCCGAGGCGGCACAGATCCACTGTGCGGCGCGTCGTAAGCAGCAAACCCATGCCACGACCGTACCAGCGCACACTTCCCTCCCCGCGCTCACCGGTCGGTCCGCGCCTCCTCGCTGGCGCTCGGTCGATGCTGCCACCCTCCCGGCTCACCGTCGCGCAGCCAGATCTGCGATGGCTCGGCGCAGTTCGGGTTCGCGCGGCATGCCCGACGCACGATGTACTGCACGACCCAACCTGTCGACGATCAGCAGGGTCGGTGTTCGGCGAATGCCGAGTGCCCGGACCGCCTCTAGATGCTCGGCGACGTCTATTTCGACATGCGAGATATCCGGGTGATCTCGCAGGACCCGCTCGACCAGCGTGCGCGCCTGCGGACAGACCGCACAGAACTGACCGGAGAACTGGACTACTGAGATCTGCGAGGCCGGGAGCGAGATCCCGACGTCGGCCAGCGATGGAGCCCCGTCGGTGCCGGTCTCGGTGGTCACCGATCGACGGGCAGGCCCGGAGTTGGCGGCACTGCGCAGCCGGCCGTCAAAGCGGGTGCGCAGGATGGCGATAGCAGCGACCAGCACCAGCACCACCGCTAACCCGATCATCCCGATCAACTGCACGCCGTCCATCGGCAGTCACGCCCCCTTTTCCGCACGTTATGCGCATAACCTCCCGATTCGCGGCCTCATTCCGCACGTATGCGCATAACGTCCCAGGGGGTTGGCGATCAGGCCGGCTGTTCGAGCACGATGTCGTTGCCCTCCGCGACAACCCGCATCCCGTCGCCGACAACCTGGATCCCGGTGAAGACCAGACCGAAGGGCAGTTCGGGTACGGGGAGGCTGAGGTCGAGCAGATCGAGCACCACGGCGGTTACCTCGTCGGGCAAGTCCGCGCCGAAACCTTCGACATTGCTGGCGGTCAAGGCGACCTCACGGCCGACCAGCGCGAGCTCGGCCGTCGCCGCAACCTGGAAGTCCTGACCGAGCAGGGACACGGTCGTCTCGACCCGAAGGCCCGAGCCGTCACGGGTTACGGTCGCGCCGCCCAGCTGCTCACCGATGTAGTCGAACGGGAAGGTGACCGTGCCGAGCACTTTCTCGACCGGCACGGAGGAGATCGAACCCGAGAAGACCGAGCTGAGTGGGACCTGCGCCCCGACCAGTCGGATGTCCGCGGTTGCTCCCGGAGGCAGTCCCAAAGCCTCGACGTCGACTCCGACCCGAACCGAGTCATACCGACCGTTGATCGCCTGGGTCAGGAACGGGAAACCCTTGATCGAGATGTCGGGTTCGGCAGGAAGCTGGCCCTCCGATTGGATGGCGCTGGCCAACTGGTCCTCGGTCAACACCACCAGCACCCGGTCGGCGGCAACAGCCAGGCCGAGCAGTACGAGGACGGCGATCATGAGTGCGCGCATGGTGGGAGTACCTACCCGATGACCCGGAGGGCCAAGAAGTAACAGACCGGCGCCACCCCGGCAAGCGGCAGCAGAGCCTGTAACCAGGGGTGCGCCCAACTTGGCTGCAGTCGGTCGGCTGCGATGTAGGAGGCGGCCACCGCCAGCAGGGCGGAGACCAGGCCGATGATGGCCCCAACTATCGCGGCCCCGAGATTGTCGATCAGCCCACTGGGCTTTGACAGGGTGACCGAGGCGGCGATCCCCGTACCGACGCTGAGCAGCAGGCCGAGCAACCCGCGCGGTACGCGGGGCGTGATTCGCGGAACCGGCAACAGCAGATCCACCAGATGGCCGACCACGACAGCGCCCCCGGCCGTGACGACGGTGGCGACGTAGACGGTTGAGCCGTCGGTGACCCGGAAGAGCAGCAAGAAGGTCGAGAGGGCGACCAATGCGATCGCGAGCGTGCTGATCCCGGCAAGGGACGCGGTGGCCAGCCGTCGCGGGGCAGAGCGCGTGAGCTGGTGCAGCATCGCGGCGATGAAGGCGAGGGCCAGTACGGCGGCCAACGGTCCCAGATCGGGCGCTGACTGCAGGGCGAGAACGGTGTCTGCGCTCACCGCCGTGGCGGCCCCGATGACCAGGGAGCCGACGTAGCCGCGGGTGCCGGTGGCCCGGGACCAGGCGGTGATCAGGCCGATCTGGAGCAGCGCGACGGTCACGAGCAACCCGGTCGGACCGATCTGGCTCGGAGCCAGAACCAGGGCCAGGGTGGCGACGGCGGCCAGCATCCCCGCAGGAACATGATGGCGTAGGCGCCCGAGATCGGGCTTTGCCGCCGTCATGCTCACAGCATCGCTCTTGGCTGCTCGACGCCGGTCATTCGGTGATCGTCGCAGACACACCTTCGCTGGTGAGATATCCTCCGTGCTCACGCAGCCTGCCGGCGCAGTCAGGCCCCCGCGATCCGGGAGATGCCGCATGCACATCGTTCTGATGACCGATGCCAGCCAGCCGACCACCGAGGTGTTGCCCGCCCTCGGCCTGCTCAATCACCACGTGCGGATCGTTCCAGCCCGCCTGGACAGTCTGCTCAACGACGTCGCCGGAAACGAGGACGTCGTCATCGTCGATGCGCGGATGGACCTGGCCGGTGCCCGGACTCTGTGCAAGATGCTGTCCTCGACCGGCGT
>JACCUF010000088.1 GCA_013811975.1 Geodermatophilaceae bacterium
ACGACCGCGTCCGCGCCGCTTCAGCTCGTCGACGTCGTAGCCGGCTTCCGCCTCGTCTGCCCAGTGTTGGATCTGCTCCTCGGTCACCACATGTTTATCGTATAACGAAAACGTGAAGTGTTCCAGATTCACCGCAAGCCGATCCCCCATCGAAGATCAATAGATCTCGGCTCGACCACACGGCTGATGTGACAAACTCGTCGTCGACCGTTGGAGTTGGAAGGAGGTGCGACGTTCCGTGTCGATGACCGTTTCCGCGCCTCCTGGAGTTTGCTGACCTAGGCAGCTTGCCCGGGGGCGCCACCTGTGAGAGGTGGCCTCGTGGCCGTAGACAACAAGATCCAGCTCGACCGACTCGCTCGTTCGTTCGCCGCAGTGGGCGAACTGGTCGATGCGATCCAGCCCGGCCAGTGGTCCGCGCCGACTCAGTGCATGGACTGGACCGTGCACCGTCTCGTCGAGCATCTGGTCGGCAAGAATCTCGTGTTCGCCGCGGTGCTCGCTGAGCAACCGCTACCGCAGCGGGGTGACGGGATGCCGAGGGACCATCTCGCCCGCGCCTATCGCGGATCGGCTGCCGTGTTGCTCGACGCGTTTGGGCAGCCGGGCGTTCTCGATCGCTCCTACCAGGGCCCGCTCGGTGCCGCCACCGGCGCGGAGCGGCTGAAGATCCGCATGTACGACCTGCTGGCCCACGGCTGGGACCTCGCCCAGGCTCTCGGACGACCGGCGGATCTGCCGGAGGATGCTGCCGAGGAGTCGCTGGCCTTCGCCCGCGCGGATGGGCGAGCAGTACGTCCCGGCGGCGGCTGTTTCGGCCCGGCCCGGCACGTCGCCGGCGCCGCCCCGGCGATCGTCAGACTGGTCGCGTTCCTCGGCCGTGACGTGCCGGCAGCCTGAGCGCTTCGGGTGGGGGTGTTGGGAACCGAACGTTTCCCAACACCCCGGGACCCCGGCGACGGCCCGCGCCGGCCGGTGGCAGCGCAAGACGCTGTCCCGGTAGCCCATTCACCTGCGGAAATCCGATCAAGGCGTCCGCTCGCTGCCGTGTCGGCCCCGGCTCTTCGTCGCAAGCGGTTCTCTGATCGGCAACAGGGACAGGCGCGTCAGCCCACGGTTCGAAACGGTGACGACGATCGACTCTCCTAAGCTCGTGTGATCTCCCCGACGATGTCCAGATGCCCCGCGTGCCTGGCGTACTCCGCCAACACGTGGAAGCAGATCCACTCCAGCGTCGGCGGATCGTCACCGAAACGACCCCCGGCTATCCCAGGGGCGTCTAGATCGTGCTCGCTGAGCACTGCACGTGTGCGCGAACCCAGGGCTCGAAGTCGTACAGCAAGCTCATCGGCAGTGACGTCCTCGGACACGACCCACCGAGTCCCCGCCTTCGTCTCGCCGTCGTCATCATCGCTCCACGGCTCGGGTGCGTTCCAATCTCCCCAAGGCTGGCTGACCGACTCGCCGAGAAAGCCCCACACCAACCATCGCTGTTCCATGTGAAGGACGTGGCTCAGGAGTTCGATGGGCGTCCACCCACTCGGGAGGCGCGAGGTCCGCTGGTCGTCCGGAGGCAGCGACGTCACCACCCGGATGATGTCCTCGCGGACCCAATCGAGGTAGTCGGCCCAGCGTCCGGCTCCAGGTGGATCCGACTTGGTTGGCTCGTGGCTGTCTCGGCTGACACGTCGATCATCACTCATCCGCAGCACCCTATTCCCGCCCCTGTAACGGGATCCCTGCGGGACAACCCACGACGATTCCGGCGACCTCCTCGACGCGGTCGAGCCCGTTCCGGTAGCGGTTCCTCTTGTGGCGCGCGGGCGCAGGCGGTTCGCCTCCATTGACTGCGACGCCTTTCGACTGGTCTTAACCTGCGGGTATGCCGGTGATGGAGATTCGCGAGGTGCATCTGGAGGCACCAGCGGGCTGTATAGAGGATCTTGGGTCGTTTTACGCCAACCTGCTGGGGCTGGTGAAGGTCGCCGGCGGTGATACTGCGGTGGCTGTGGGTACGTCTCGGCTGTGCTGGCAAGCCGCTGACGGCGCTCGGGAAGCGTTCTACCACTTCGCCCTGTTGGTGCCGGGACACCGGTTCCGAGCTGCTCGAGAGTGGCTGAGCAAGCGCGTCGACCTGTTGCCGCGCAACGGGGACCCGGTGGTCACCTTCGAGGCATGGAACGCCCTTGCTGTGTATTTCCACGACCCCGCCGGCAGCATCGTCGAGCTCA
>JACCUF010000238.1 GCA_013811975.1 Geodermatophilaceae bacterium
GGTTGTCCGGTGGTGAGCTTCTGGCTGGTGGCCGGCTCGCTGACCCGATCTTCGACGATCGACGGCAACGGCCACCTCCCGCATGTCTTGCCCCCAGCGTTGGTCCCGCTCTCTTCACCGGTGCGCACAGTCTCCGAGAGACTACGGCCAGTCCCACAGGCCCAGTACCTCCTGCGTGATCAAGCTGTGATCGGACTCGACCCGAGGCGCACCGCGACTAACCTGGACTCGGGACCGAAAGCGAGGGACGGCGCGTCTGACTTCGCGCGGGCAGGATGGCGACATGGGCCAGCCGATCGAGATCCGCGACCCGGCCGATCCTCGGCTGGCCGACTTCCACGACTTGACCCATGCCGACCGTCGACCTGATCGCCCCGGTGGGCGCGGATTGGTGATCGCCGAGGGGGTCCCGGTCGTAGCGCGGCTGCTCGCATCGTCCTACCGGCTTCGGGCGGTCCTTGGCGTTGCCTCGCGGATCGAAGCTCTGGCTGCCGAACTCGCAGACGTCCCGGCGCCGGTGTATACCGCCGCACCCGAGGTGATGGCCCAGGCGGTTGGCTTTCATCTCAATCGGGGAGTGTTGGCCAGCGCCGATCGGCCGCCGACGTGGTCCGTCGAGGATCTGATCGGCTCTGCACGGCTGATCGCGGTTCTCGAGGGCGTCAACGATCACGAGAACCTGGGCTCGATGTTCCGCAACGCCGCCGCACTGGGGGTCGATGCGGTGCTACTCGGACCGGGCTGTGCCGATCCGCTCTATCGTCGTGCCGTCCGGGTCTCGATGGGCCACGTGCTCGCGGTGCCGTTCACCGAACTCAGCGCCTCACCCCGGTTCGCAGCGTGGCCGGGAGCCATCAAAGAACTGCAGGTCAGCGGGTTCTCGGTGCTCGCCATGACACCGGCCCCGGGTTCGGTGGTCCTGCACGACCTCGATCCAGCCCGACACCTTCGTAGGGCTGTGCTCGTGGGCGCCGAGGGCCCCGGCCTGAGCGAGGAGGCCATGGCTGCAGCCGACCTGCAGGTACGGATTCCGATGCGTTCCGGTGTGGATTCGCTCAACGTGGCGACTGCTGCCGCGATCGCCTTCGCCCACCTCAGCTCGGGTTGGTCAGGCTGAGCTTTGCCAGCAATTCTTGCGCGGCTTGGGCGTGGCTGGGTAGGCACATGACGTCATAGGTGCTGGCCACGACCTGGCTGGTCGAGGTGAAATCCCGCTTACCCCGCGTGGCGGCGTACCCGATCAGCCCGAAGATGAGCCCGAACACCACCCCGTACAGAAGACCGAACAGCACCAGGGTGAAGATCTGCCGATCACCCGGAGCGAACAATCCCAGCAGCAGGCCGACGAACAGACCGAACCATGCGCCGCTGGCCGCCCCGGCCACGGCGGCGCGAGCCCAGGTCAGCCGCCCGGTGATCTGCTCCACCATCCGCAGCTCCGACCCGATGATGGACGTGTTCTCGACCGGGAACTTGTTGTCCGACAAGTAGTCCACCGCACGCTGGGCCTCGGCGTAGCTCCCATAGGACCCGATCCGCATCCCATCCTTGGGCATGTACACCGACGCTGCCATCCGACCTCCTGGTGAGTGGTGGCCATTCTCCCACGGGCCTTACGGCGTCAGCGCCTCAGGCGAGGCTGTCCCGCCAGGCGGTGTGCAGGTCGGCGAAGCGTCCCGAGCCGGCGAGCAGGTCGTACGGCGAACCGTCCTCGATCAGCCGGCCGGATTCCATGACCAGGACCCGGTCGGCGATCTCCACCGTTGACAGTCGGTGGGCGATGATGATCGCCGTTCGGTCGGCCAGGATCGTGCGTAGGGCACGCTGGACCAGTCGTTCGCTGGGAATGTCGAGTGAGCTGGTTGCCTCGTCGAGGATCAGCACGGCCGGATCGGCCAGGAACGCCCGAGCGAAGGACACCAACTGGCGCTGCCCGGCCGACAGGCGACCACCGCGCTTGCGTACGTCGGTGTCATATCCCTCGGGCAGCTTCTGGATGAACTCGTCGGCACCGATCACCCGCGCAGCGTGTTCGATCTCGGAGCGGGATGCCTCTGGGCGACCGAAGCCGATGTTGTCGGCGACCGAGCCGGAGAACAGGAAGCTCTCCTGGGTCACCATCACCACGGCCCGACGCAGATCCTCGTCCGACAGCCGTCGCAGGTCCACGCCGTCCAGGCTCACGATCCCGGCGCGCGGGTCGTAGAACCGACCGGCCAATCGAGCCAGCGTCGACTTCCCCGCGCCGGTGGCACCCACCAGCGCCACCGTCTGGCCCGGTGGGATGTGCAGGTCCAGGTCAGGCAGCACGATCGGGTCTGAATTGACCCCAGCCAGGGTGCGCTCCCGGCTCGCGTCCGTTCGCTCGGCGTACCCGAACTCCACCCCCTCGAAGCGGACGTCGCCGTGCGCCTGCCGCATCGGCTGCGGGTTCCGCGCCGGCGGGACGCTGGACTCCTCCTCCAAGACGCCGGACAGCTTCTCCAGCGCGGCCACCGCGGACTGATAGGAGTTGTAGAACATCGCCACGTCTGACATCGGGTCGAAGAAGCGGCGGACGTAAAGGAGAAACGCAGCCAGCACTCCGAGTTTCATGTCCCCGTCCATGACCCGGATGGCGCCGTACATCAGCACCCCGACGGTGACCAGGTTGCCAATCAGCTGCACCCCCGGCACGAAGATCGACATGAGCCAGAACGCCCGGTCCTGGGCCTTGCGGTTGTCTTCGTTCAGGGTGCGGAAGATCTCGGTGTCCCGTGGCTCCCGACGGAAGGCTTGGACCGCCCGGATGCCGCCCAGCGACTCGACGAACTGGACGATGACCATGGCCACCGTCTCGCGGGTACGCCGGTAAGCCCTGGCGGAGTTCGTCTGGAACCAGCGACCGAGCAGGATCAGGAGTGGGAAGGCCAGCATGGTGACCAGGCCCAGCGGCGGATCCAGGACGATCAGCACGATCCCGATCGTCATGATCGAGAACAGTGCCGTGAGCAGCCCGTCCAGTCCCTCGTCGAGCAACTCGTTGAGCGCATCGACGTCGGAGGTCAAGCGGGAGATGACCCGGCCGGAAGTGTAGTGCTCGTGGAAGGCCAACGGCAGGCGCTGCACGTGGCTGAAGACCTTGCGGCGCAAGGTGAGCAGCATCTCTTGGCCGATCTGCCCGGTGCGCCGCAAGAAGGCGTAGCGCAGGATCGCGTCGAGGCCAGCCGCGACCAGCATCGCCGACCCGATCCAGATCAGCGGTCCCACGCTTGCGTCGTCCATCAATGCCGGCAGCGCGTTGTCTATACCCAGACCGACCAGCCACGGTCCGGCCAGCCAGGCGAGGTTCTGCACGATGATGACGAGCAGCAGCCAGCGCACCTGACGGCGGTGCGGGCTGATCAGTTCGCCGAGCAGCCGGCGGGAGCGGGCCCGGAGAAATATGCCCGCCTGGGATGACACATCATCGACGTCCTCGGTGGCGATGCCGCGCCAATCGCCTTGCGTGGTCATCGTCGGACACCCTCGACCTGCATCTGCCGTCCGCCACTGGATGGCTCGCGGTCACCGCGTGGGCGGCCCTGCGATGCGCCGTCGCCGTCGCTTTCGGCGGACAGGATCGAGCGGTACGCGGGGACCGTCGCGAGCAGGTCCGAGTGCCGGCCGATATGGGTGATCGTCCCGCCCTCGAGCAGCGCCACCCGATCGGCCAGCAGCACTGTCGACGGGCGGTGAGCCACGACCAGCGCGGTCGTGCGTACCAGGACTCGGCTCAAGGCCTCCTCGACGAGGGACTCGGTGTGTACGTCGAGTGCCGAGAGCGGGTCGTCGAGGACGAGGACCGTGGGGCGGCCGAGTACGGCCCTGGCCAGGGCCAGTCGCTGACGTTGGCCACCGGACAGGCTCATTCCTTGCTCACCGAGCCGGGTGTCCAGGCCCCACGGCAGGTCGTGCACGAACGAGGCCTGAGCGACCTCGATCGCCTCGGCGACCTCATCATCGGTGGCGTCCGGACGACCGAGGGTGAGGTTCTCCCGAGCGCTCATCGAGAACAGCGTCGCGTCCTCGAATGCGGTGGCGACCTGGCTGCGTAGTTGGCTCACCGGCAGGTCACGGATATCGACGCCGTCGATCGTGATCCGGCCGGCGGTCACGTCATAGAGCCGGGGGATGAGCGCGGTCAGGGTCGTCTTGCCCGAGCCGGTGGCCCCGACCAGGGCAATGGTCTCCCCGGGGGCGATCTCCAGATCGACGTCGTGCAGCACCGGCGTGGCTGCGTCGGGATACCCGAAGCCGACCGCCTCCAAGCGCAGCCGTCCCGCGCCGATACGACGTTCGCGGACTCCTGGGGTGTCCACGATCGTTGGTTGCGCGTCCAACAGCTCGAAGATCCGGTCGGCTGCCGTACCCGCCTCCAGCGTCGAGGCGAGCAACCACCCGATGGACAGGATCGGCCACACCATCACCGTGAACAGGGCGATGAAGCTGACCAGCGTTCCGATCGTCATTGCGCCGCCGGCCACCGCGAACGCGCCCCCGACGAGGACCCCGGCCAGCACGAGCTGTGGTTGCAGCTCGAAGATCGCCCAGATGAACGCCAACAGTTTGACCTTGCCCAGCTCCAGCCGCTGCAGCTGCACAGCCCTGGAATCGAACCGTCCGAAGACCAGGCCGCGACGGCCGAGGGCCTTGATGATCCGGATTCCGAGCACCGATTCCTCGACGTCGGTGGCGATCTCACCCTGTTGGTCCTGAACCTGACGGGACACCAGGTTGTAACGCCGCTCGAAGCGCATGCCGGTCACCACCAGCGGAATGGCGGAGACGGCAATGAAGATGCCCAACGGCCAGTAGATGCCGATCAGCAGGACCATGATCACGATGCAGCTGACGATGTTGACCACGAGAAATATCGCCGAGAAGCCGACGAACCGGCGGATCGAGGAGACGTCACTGGTGGCCCGGCTCAGCAACTGGCCGGAGGACCACCGGTCGTGAAAGGCAACAGGCAGGCCAAGAAGGTGGCCGTAGATGTGATCGCGGAGATCTCGCTCCATCGCCAGGCTGCTCTTGGTCATCGCCCAGCGCCGCAGGAAGAACAGGAGGGCCTCGGCGACCCCGAAGGCCAGCGCCAGAAGCCCGAGCGGGATCAGGCCCGACTTGTCCCGATCGGCGATCGGCCCGTCGATCACATCTTGGGTGATCAGCGGAATGGCGATCTGGACCAGCGTGGCCCCCAGCGCGCCGAACAGGGTGAGCAGCACGAGGCCGCGGTAGGGCCGGATGTATGGCCACAACCGCTTCAGCGAGCCAAGTCTCGGGGTCGCCGCAGGGGTCGTGGACACCCCGAGGTCGTTGGCCATAGTGAATCCGAGGCTACGGGTCGGCTACGACCCTGACGATCGAGTTTCGCCGGGGGCAGGCCCCACCGATTGCGCACTATCGCGGCACCGCGCGTCTCGCGCCGACGCAACAGCGGGTATCGCGATAAGGGCTCGAATCGAGAGCGGGGTCAGCCTGGCCGGCGCACGCCGAAGACGATGTCCTCCCAGGACGGGATCCGGGCCCGAGGGTCGTGGGCGCGAGAATCACCCTCGGGATCTTCGGAGGTGCTCGGGGACATTGCGGCTGCGCCACCGAGCAGGACATCAACCGGCGCTCCCCGGTACTTGCGTCCTTCGCCCATGCCGGCGATCGGCGGAATCGACAACGGCGTCGTGATGTGTTCGGAGAGTTCGTCTGCGCCGTCCTCGTTGGCCACCCGTACGAGCCGGGTCCCCTCGGCGAACTCGCTGGTCTCCGCGTCCAGGGGGCTGACCGAGCGCGTTGCCAAGTCGTACTCCCAACGCGTCGTACCGGACCTGTGCCCGGACCGCCAGGCCAGTCGGATCTCCCAGTTGGGCCCGGACCGGCAGGCGTCCCAGCCGCTGTCGCTGGCCCCCATGACCGCGAGCCGCTCTGCGGCGAACTCGGCCAGCGGCACGGCGGGCTCGTTGTCGCGCAGACGTACCCGTGCGGTCTGGGCCTGCTCGACCATCCGGAACCGCTCCTGAAGCACCGGGTAGGCGTAACGCTCGACCCGATCCAGCCGCATGCCAGAGGCGGCCGCGACCTGCTCGGTGCTCTCCCCGGCCCGGATCCGGGTCTGGATCTCGCGTGGCGGCAGGTCTGCACCGACGTCGATCTCGATCTGCCCGAGCCGGCTGACATCGCCACGGGAGGCAGCACGCAGGCGCTCGTCGACGGGAACGGCGAAGCGCTCACCGCTGTCGATGGCCTGGGGCACGTCCGGGGCCAGGATCAGCGTCCGGCCGTCCTCGGCGAGTTCGACAAATCGCAGCGTGCGCATGCTTACCTCCCGGTACGGGCGCTCGTGGCCCGAGGTCGTGCCCTCTGCCTCGCAGGCTAGTGGCGCATCTTGCGACTATCCGGGACCGACGCGCAGGTCGCCCTCCGGAGTCGTCGCAAGTCGCCGCGAGTCGCCGAATGCACCTTTCCCCGTGCCGGATAGGTGCGGTTGGCGCACGGCGGCGGCGCCGCACCTCCGGGTCAGCCGAGTTCGGTGACCACGTGGTCGATGCAGCGGGTCAGAGCACTCACGTCGTCGGGGTCGACGGCGGGGAACATGCCGATCCGAAGCTGGTTGCGACCGAGCTTGCGGTATGGCTCGGTGTCCACGATCCCGTTTGCGCGCAGGGTGGCGGCCAGAGCGGTGGCGTCCACCGCTTCGTCGAAATCGATCGTGCCGACGACGTAGGAACGGGCGGCCGGCTCGAGAACGAAACAAGAGGCGTACTCCGAGGCCTGAGCCCAGTCGTAGAGGCGCGAGGAGGACTCCCTCGTACGAGCGACCGCGCCGGACAGCCCACCTGGCGAGCGGCCAGGCGAAGCCGGGACGTGCCCTGGCCGGGGTGAGACAGAGCGGCCAGGCGAAGCAGGGACGTGCCCTGGCCCGGGTGAAAGTGAGCTGAGCCAATCCAGCTGGTGGGCGAGCAGGTAC
>JACCUF010000099.1 GCA_013811975.1 Geodermatophilaceae bacterium
CGGCCCAGATGACCAGCCAGGTCGAGCCGAAGAGCAGCCAGAATCCACGGGCGGTCACCGGGACGTGCCAGAACCAGGTGTCGGTGCTCAGCAACAGCCAGATCAGCAGGCCCTCGGGCACGCCGGCCAGCAAGGAGAACGCGGTGGGCCAATCCTTGTCCCACCGGAACTGCTGGAGTGCGTGATAGGCCAGTTCCCACATGCCGCCGAGCACGATGATCAGCCCGAGGACGGTGAACGACAGCCCGTACGAAGCATCCAGCGGCAGCCGGGTGGGCAGGATCGGAGTGACCGCAGCCGCCCAGATCCCACCGACGACGGCGAAAATCAGGATCCGGGTCTGGATCCGCCCAGCCAGTGAATAGGTCATAGAGGGCTCAGATGACCTTGTTGCCGGCCCATCGCCACCACTGCCGTAGCGAGCCCAGTCCACCGAGCCTGCGGCAGAAGCCCTCGGCGGCGAGGTCGTCGGCGATCTCCTGCGCGGCGATCTGCAGGCCGAGGAACGTGTCCACCCCGGGAAGGTAGCCGCCATGGGTGGCCGCACCCGAGGCGTACAAGCGGCCCTTGCCACTGCGGGTGCCTCCTACCTCGAAGGAAGGTTCGACGTCCAACCGCCCCAAGGGGTTACGGCAAGCTTCGGTGTGCTGCAGCAGGTCGGCCAGGATCCGCTGCTCACTGATGTCTGATTCCAGTCCGGTGCAGTCGATCACGAACGTCGCCTCGGTCATCAGCACGCTGTCCCCGGTCTGGATCCGCGCGGTGATCAGGTCGTCGGCACCTGGTTCGAGGGCGTCGACCTCGCCGACGATCGAGGCGTACCAGCCCTGTTGCCGTGCCGCCGCCAGCTGGTTGCGCCATCGCTTGCGGTACGGCGTCGACGTGCCGCCTAGCGAGTCGTAGAACTCCGCTCGCCCGGCACCTTCGGTGGCTCGCGCCCGATCCCGTAACTGCCCTCCCCACACCGACTTCGGGTCGTCGAACGCTTGATAGGCGAAGCCGTCCCCACCCCGTCGTCGCATGAAGCGCGGGCCCTGCGGTCCGGAGACGAAGTTTGCGAACAGATGCACGATCCGGGTCTGCAGGCCGTGCGCGTTGCGTTCGTCGATCAGCCGCTGCAGCACCCTGGAGGCGACGATTCCCGAGCCGCGGACCATGACGGTGCCGGGTCGCCGACGCAATTGGTCGTACACGTGCTCGTGCGGTTCGTAGGCATTCACGACCCGGCTGGCGTTGCGGGTCGCCTCACGATAGGCGGCCAGATCGGGGAGGAACTTCAACCCGGCGTACCCGACGGCGAGATGCACGTAGGCCGACCGGAACGCCACTCGTCGTGCGGCACCGGCGCCTTCGGGCGTGGTCAGGATGGTGAAGTAGCCGCCCGCCTCCCGGCGCCGGACCATCCGGACCTGGCCCGGAGCCACCATGTCCGGATACCGGATGCGGCGCGATTCGCGCGCGAGCGAATCCAACACCTGGCCCAATCGAGGCGTGTAGTGCTCTCCGAAGAGTGGCTCGGTCAGCACCTGCCACAACGGCTCGAGCACCCCTCGGACCGAATCGGCCCGGGCAGCCTCGCGTACGGCGTAGGAGGGAAAGCCCCAGAGATTGTCCGGACATGCCGAGGAGTCCGACCGGAGCCGGTCGGCGGGCGGAACCTGTGAGACGCGGGTGAGATAGGCGAAGCTCTCCCAGGGCGTGCTGAGCGGGGTCAGCACCCGCAGCGACTCGGTCCGGACGCCGCAGATTCGCAACTGATCGACCAGCGCGAAGGAGCCCAGGCCACCGCCGATCGAGACCAGCGGTGCATCCAGGATCGGGATCGTCGCATCGAAGAGCATCTGCTCCGACCAGACGTCGGCCTCGAGCAGGGTCTGGGTCAGTTCGCCGGATCGCGCGAGAGTAGGCCCGGCGTCGGTCATGGTTCTGGTCACGATAGTGCGACGTCCCGGCCGGATTGTGGACGTCTGGTCCGAAGGAGACCCCGTCGCCGTACGCTTGGCTGTGTACCGGAGGCAAGCTCGGGAGGCAAGGTCTGGATCATGGTGACGGAGGCAACGTGACCGACACGTCCACCGCCGGGTGGTATCCGGATCCGGAGGGTCGGCCAGGTCTGCAGCGCTGGTGGAATGGTATGGGCTGGAGCGAGTCGGTCCGACCCGAATCCAGCTCCGCCACGATCCTGACCACGCAGGGCCGCGACAACCCCATCACGCAGTACGGCAGCCGATACCAGGCGGCCATGGGCATGGACGGCGGCAACCCGGTGACCGCCCAACCGCCCTGGTCGCCGACACCTGCGAGCCAAGACTGGTCAAACGTTTCCGGTGGAGGCACCCAACTCCCAGCGGCCACCGGCGGTGGCAACCGCACCGCGTGGATGGTCGGGCTCGGCGGGGCTCTCGCGTTGGCTCTGCTCATCACCTTGGTGGTCTTCATCGGTGGCAGTTCCGACGAGCCCGGTCCACCGATCGCGACAGCGCCCGAGAGCCCGACCCGCGGGCCGGGACAGACCCGGATCGTCGACGAGGAGGCCGGGGTCGCCTATCCCTACCTCGGCACGTACTGGCTGGAATTCGTCACCGAGGTGCAGGAGACCACCTCGACGGCAGGTCAGTACATCGTGACCCAGGAGCAGGTTCCCACCGGTGGCCAGTTCATCGCCCAGGTGACGTCCGGTCCGCTGCAGGGCATGTTCGGGTACGCCGGACCGAGTTCGTTCGCGACCACCATCGCCGCCGTGCAGGCCAGCGTCCGGGGCAACTACTACCCCGGTCCCAACGAGATCGAGACCCTGCGCGACGAGGCGGTGACAATCGACGGCGCTGCGGCCTACCTCCTCGAGTTCAACCTGAGCTGGGACATCGCCGGCTACGACTCGACGGGGGAGAGGGCCGCGCTGATCCTGATCGAAACCGGACGTTCGGCGCCGGCGCTGGTCTACATCTCGATCCCCAACACCCATGCCGAGCTCTACGGGATCGTCGACCGGGTGATCTCCGAGATCGAGGTCCTGGCTCCCTAGCCGAGCGACTGTCCGGCCAGCGGCTATCGTCGCGCGGGTGCCCGTCCGCGTCCCGTCCCTACCGGCCCATCCGCTGCACCGCCTGAGTCTGGACAACGGACTACGCGTGGTCCTGGCTCCGGACCCGACCGCCCCTGTGGTGGCCGTAGCCGTCTACTACGACGTCGGGATGCGCAGCGAACCATTGGGCCGCACCGGGTTTGCCCACCTCTTCGAACACGTCATGTTCCAGGGTTCGGCACACCTGCCCAAGCTCGAACACGCCCGTCAGGTGCAGGGCAGTGGCGGAGTGTTCAACGGCAGCAC